>DATFJM010000094.1:0-3686 GCA_035269225.1 Candidatus Nanoarchaeia archaeon | reverse complement strand
TAATGTTTGTAATAATCCAGGTATTCCTAAAACATGATCTCCATGCCAATGAGTTATAAGTAATTTATTTACCTTGCAAGGATTTAAACCTGCTTTTCTAAATTGTCTTTGAGTACCTTCTCCACAATCAATAAGAATATTTTCTCCATTATAATTGAGATAAATAGAAGAATGATTTCTTCTTGCAGAAGGAACTGCATCACTTGTTCCAAGGAAAGTTATTTTCAATTTTTCTGTCATTTTAATACTAAGACAAATAAAAAATCATTTATTAAATTTCCTATAACACACCTACAAGTAAAGAAAACATATTTGTGAACCTTGCGAAACTAAAAACAAAAACGCAATTACTCTGACTTCATTGATGTTGAAGCCGGAGAAATAGATATTATTGTATCCCCTCTTAAGAAACTTAAACCGATGTTTCTTTTTATATCGCCGTCTTGCATTTCTTTTACATTATCCAATACCAAATTGATATGGACATCAAAAGCTAACAAGGTTCCTACATATTGTTTATCCCCTTTAAGGGTTATCAATACTTCTTGACCTTTTGAATTGTTCAACAAATCCAGTGGTCTATTTATGTCGTCAGCCATATCTTTTTCAGAGGGCAACAGTTTTTAAATTTTTCCTTACAATAAAACATATAATTAATACAAAAAGGTTTATAAATAAAAAAAGGGCTATTTTAGTATGAAAACAGGAAGAAAAATAACAGGCGGAAAGTATAAGAAACCCCACAAAAAGAAACTCCAAGAAAGACCAGGGGAAAAGAAAACAATTTATTTAGGTGAAGAAAAAAGAAAATCAAAAAGGTCCATGGGAGGGAGTAAAAAAACATTCTTATTAAAAGGTAAATATATAAGTATCCCAACATCTAGTGGAAAGAAACATAAAAAATTAGAAATTAAAAATGTTGTTGAGACTCCTTCAAATAGGTTTCTAGCAAGACAAAACATACTTACAAAAGGAACAATTGTCGAAACTCCTGAAGGAAATGCAAAAATAACAAACAGGCCAACACAAGAAGGAACAATAAACGGTGTTTTTGTGAAAGAATAATTTAATAACAAATAAAATCAAATTTTCTTATTCTCAATTTTTTTCATTTTTCCTGAACCTTCTAAAATTAAAAAAACACCCAATAAAACAAAGATCATACTGATATTAAATCCCCTATAATTAATGTGTTAGAATATTTATAAAACATAAAAAGAGCAAAACCCAACCCTATTATTCCAAAAACAATATTTAAATAATTTATAATCTTTTTATTCCTTAACCTGGTAAAACAATTTTTGTTTTTAAATTTATTTAAAAACTTCTTTTACCTCTATATCATAAGGACAAAAACCGAAAGGTTTTTAAATTAAAAACCATTTTTAAATTTTACTATACTAAAATATATACTAATTTAACATGGCTGCTATTAAAAAATGTCCAGAATGCGGAAGTACAAATCTTACTTATGATTCTCAACTTGGCCAGATTATTTGTAATGATTGTGGTCTTGTAGTAGAAGAAAACATGGTAGATAGTGGAATTGATCTTTCTGGAAAATTTGATAAAACAGAAAAAAAAGGGCGTGGAGGAGCTCCAATTTCAAGACAAAAATTTGACCAGGGGCTAACAACAAATGTTGGAGAAACATCAGATATTTATAAATTAGATTCAAAACAAACAAGAAAATTTCTAAGACTTAAAAAATGGCAAGAAAGAGTTTCTACATCTATTGAAAGAAATTTAAGACTTGCTATGGCTGAATTAAGAGTTATTGCTTCTTATCTAAACTTACCTAATGTTGTAAAGGATGAAGCTGCTAGGATATATAATTATGTTTTACAAAGAGGTCTTGTTCGTGGAAGGTCAATGGAATCAGTAATCGCTGCTTGTTTATATGCTGCTTGTAGAGCTTATAATGTTCCAAGAACTTTAGATGAAATGGCAACAGCTTCTGATATTGAAAGAAAAGAAATAGGAAGAACTTATAGATTTATAATAAGAAAACTAGGAATAAAAGTAAAACTAAGTTCTCCAAAAGATTATATTTCAAGATTTTCTTCAATACTAAAATTATCTCCAAAAACCCAAAATAAAGCATTAGAAATACTAAAGCAAGCAGATCAAGTTGAACTTACTTCTGGGAGAGGTCCTGCAGGAATTGCAGCTGCAGCTTTATATGTTGGAGCGTTAATGAATGATGAAAAAAAGACACAACGGGAGGTGGCGGATATCGCAGGAATTACAGAAGTTACAATAAGAAATAGATATAAAGAGCTAATTGAAAGATTAGGATTAGAAGAAAAAATCAAAGAAAAAGAAGCTGAAGCCAGAGAAAGAAGTAAAAAGGTTTCAGAAGAAAAAGAATAAGGTAATCATTTTAATTTCCTAAGAATATTTTGTATATTTTTTATGTAATATTTATTATTTTCTAATTTTCTTTTTACAATCAATTAAAACATAAAAGATTATTAGAGCCAGTTTTTTGTGATAGTCTTACCTTTCTCTACTTGTACCTTATACCAGTTTCCTTCTTTATCTGAATAATATACCTCTCCTTTGTTTTTGTCATATATTAAAGAAGTTCCATCACTCATAGTCATAATCTCTCTGTTATCTTGCTCAAATTTTCTATTTACATATCCATCATATACATCAAACCTCTTCCCTCCTATAACAAGAGAGGTTCCTTCTTCATATATTGCATTCTCTTTATTACTAGCACTAGGGAGATTCTTATCTAAATAATCTTTCAATTTATTTTTCTTATCTTCTTCTACTTTTTCTATTTGTCTATAACTACCTTGTTTTTCTTTTGCCTTTCCCTCGCTTTTAACTTCTAGTTTTGACTTCTTTGGTTCTTTTTTCTCTAATTCTTCTTCATCTGCTTTTTCTGTTTGTTGTGTTTTTTCTTTGTCCTTTTTTTCCTCTTCAGTTCCCTCTTTATCTTCTGTATCTGTATCTTCCTTTGTAGTTTCTTCTTTTTTATCTTTAACAATCTCATTTTTTTGTTTATCAACTTCTTCTCCATTCAAAGGACTTATTTCCATTGCTCCTTCTTCAGAATCCCATTTTATAGCAGAAGTCTTTTCATCCACTCTTGTTTCAGATAAACCTGCAAAACCTTTTTTTCTTAATTTATCAACTTTTTTATCTGATAATTCCCCCAAATTTTTTCCATTAATTTTTGTTCCTTGATTATCATGCTTTATTTTAATATTCCCTTTCCTATTCTCAATAATCTTTGAATCTTTTCCATTTATATTAGCTATAAAAATACCATCCTCAGGAACATTACTTAATTCAAATTTTTGATTTTTATAAACAGAAGATTCTAAACTATATTGCCCATTTCCAAATCCCCTCACATTTAATAAAGGACCTTTTTCTCCATTATAATCACCTGGATTGAAATCTGTTGTATGATCAGACATAACAAAATTTTGGTTCTTAATATTTCCCAGGATATTTCCTGTATTTGGGTTACTCACATCAAAATCAAGGTTTTTTTCATTAAACTGCCTAATCCCTGATTTTTCATTAGTTGCCATAATCCCTTTTTTCAAATCCCCTATAGAAACATACTTTCCATTTTGCATCTTCTCGACGCTCACTGGTTGTGTTGCACGCACATGAATCAATTTTTCACCAGGGCTTTTCACCATAAAAGTCTGGTCTGTATA
>DATFJM010000093.1:0-14409 GCA_035269225.1 Candidatus Nanoarchaeia archaeon | reverse complement strand
TTATGTTGAAGAAAAAAACTTTTCCAAGACCTCCTAAAAATTTTTGGAAATTATTAGGCCCTAGTTTTTTAATACTTGCAACAGGGATTGGTTCTGGAGAAATTGTTTTGTGGCCTCTTATAGCTTCTCATTATGGGATGGGTCTTATTTGGTTGGCTGTTGTTGGGATTACTTTTCAGTATTTTATTAACATGGAGATTGAAAGATATTCTCTTGTTAAAGGAGAGAGTGTTTTTTATGGACTAAATAAGCTTTTTTCCTGGGCTCCTTATTGGCTGATCTTTTCTACTTTTTTGACATTTGCAATTCCAGGAACTGCAGCTGCTTCAGCACAGGTCATAGGAGAAGTGACAGGAGTTGAAAATTTCAAATGGATAGGGATTGGCTTTTTGATTTTAATGGGTTTTATTGTTAGTTTAGGGAAAACTGTTTATAATACCCTAGAAAAAATAATGAAGTCTTTGTTAGCTATTTTAATTCCTGCTGTTTTAATTATTGTTATTTATGTAAGTACAACCCAGGATTGGACTGCTCTTGCACAAGGATTTGTAGGACAAGGAGAAGGATATTCTTGGATTCCTGCAGGAGTGGTTCTTGCTACTTTATTTGGGGCTTTTGCTTATTCAGGTTCAGGAGGTAATTTAAATCTTGCACAGTCTTCATATGTTTTAGAAAAGGAATATGGGATGGGAAAATATGCTCCTAAGATTAAAAGTTTGTTATCTCAGGATAAAAGGGAAAAAGTAGATTTAGAGGGAGCAACTTTTGAATTAAATCAACATAGTCTTAGTAATTTTAAAAAATGGTGGAAGAAAGTTTCCTTAGAGCATTTTTTAGTGTTTTGGGGAGGAGGGCTTTTAATGATTATTTTATTTATGCTTTTAGCTTATGTTACAATTGGTGGAGGTGGAGGAGAAGGGGAAGGAATAAGTTTTGTAATTGCGCAAGGATTATTTATAGGGAAGGAATTTCTGCCATGGTTAGGAACAGCTTTCTTAATAATTATAGGGATAGTCTTGTTTCAAAGTCAATTAGGCATATATGATTCTGCATCTAGAATAATTTCAAAGAATTATGCTATTAAAAGAACACACAAAAAAAGAGGAAGTAATAGGAGAGTAAACATCTCAAAAATATATCATAAAGTAATATGGTTTCAGATTGCATTAGGGGTTATCTTGTTTTTATTAGGTTATACAGACCCTAAGGCATTAATTATTTTAGCCGCAATCTTGAATGCAGTAGGGATGTTTATACATGTAGGGTTGGTGAATTATATGAATCATAAATTTTTAAGAAAGCAACTACAACCTTCCTTAGGAAGAAAGATACTTATGATAATAATATTTCTTGTATTTGGGGTCTTTTCTGTTATAACAATAGGACAGTATTTATAGGGCCTTTATTTTTTATAATAATTATTTAGAATATTAGGGATTAAAAGGGAATGTTGCAGAATAAAGAGTATTTTCTAGGAAGGTTGGGTCTTTGTTTTAGGAGTTTTTGAGAAAATTAGATGAAGATGTAATGTTTTGAGGAGATTGTTGAACTATAGGCAACTTTGATTTAATTAAAGGCGATATATATTATTGAATCTTTAATATTTTTGAATAGGATTATTTTGTTTTAAATTCAACAATATCTAAATCTTCAACCTTGTGTTTTATCCCTACTTTTTGCTCAGGAAATTTCCCTGAAGGACCTGTAATTCTTGCTTCTCTTACTTGTTTAGAAAAGCCTTTAAGTATTTTTTCTGCTACATCTTTTACTGTAGATTCAGGTTCAAGAATCATTGGCTTGTCTTTTTCTTTATCTAATTCTTTTCCTGGTTCTTTTGTATATATCCTTATTTTATCAAAACTCTTGAATATTTTTTCTTTTAATTCTTCTATTCCTTCCTGAGTAAAACATGAGATAAGAGCAAAACCATATTTTCTGTATTTAGATTTAAGGGTTTCACGTATTTTTCTTTTCTTATTTTCTGAAAGTCGATCTATTTTATTTAAGACAATTATCTTTTTTCCAATTGCTTTATCAAGGTCCTCTATTATTTCTGTTATCTGTTCTAAATCATCTATAAGGAGAATCACAGTATCAGAAATATTTACAACCCCCTTATCATAAAATTCAGATTCAAAAGCAGGAATTTCAATAAGATGAATATCACACCCTTTATGTTTTAGTGTTCCTAAAACAGGTTCTTTTGTTGTGAATCTATAATCTGCAATTTCAGTTTCCTGGTTTGTTAATAAAGAGAGAAGTGTTGATTTCCCTGAATTAGTTAATCCAATTATTGAAGCTTGCATTTCATGTTTTCTTATTCCTTTTTTTCCTGAAGAACCTTTTTTCTTTTTTTCAGATTCTAGTTCTGTTCTGAATCTTTTTAATCTTGACTTTAATTGGGCTCTTAGGTTTTCTCCTCCTTTATGAGAAGGAGCAAATGAAATCATTTTTTTTAATTTCTCTATTTTGTCTTCTAGACTATTTGCTTGCAAATATTCTTTTTCTGCTGTTGCATATTCTGGAGACACATTTGCTGGCATTTTTTGATTTTAGTATATTTAACAATATTTTAAAATTAAAGAGCATTATAAAACTTATGAATAATTGGTTTTTCTTTTGAGAAAAGAAAAGCTACATTGTAAAAGAAAACTAAAATCAAAAAACCATAGTTTAAAGATGAATAGAAAAATTTCGAAAAAATTTTTTAAAAGACCTGCAGATGTTGTAGCTAAGGATTTGCTAGGAAAAATTCTTACCAGGAGAATTAATGGAAAAAATCACAAGGCAAAAATAGTGGAAACTGAGGCTTATTTTGGTGAAAAAGACCCTGCTTCAAGAGCTTCTAAAGGTAAAAATAAAATAAGTGAAATGATGTGGGAATCACCAGGAAAGATTTTAGTTTATAATGTTCATATGTATAAGATGTTTAATGTTGTTACAGATAAAAAAGAAAAAGCATCAGCTGTTTTAATAAGGGCAATTGAACCTCTAAACTTTCAGGAAAGGTGTTCTGGCCCTGGTTTATTGACAAGATCTTTAGGAATAAATAAAGAAAATTTTCATGGAAAAGATTTATTCGAAATAGAAAATATAGAAATTAAAGAATCAGATGAAAATAGAGATTTTGAAATCCAGAAGGCTTATAGAGTTGGGGTTACAAAAGATCTTCCTGCAAAATACCGGTTTTATATTAAAGGAAACAAATATGTATCAAGAAAATGAACAAAGAAAAGCAAAAACTTATTGGAAAAATTAAAGAGAAAAGAGAATATTCTTCTATTCCAGATTCTGAAGTTGAGAAAATCTTAGATGAATTTACTAAAGAAAGTCATACAGAAAAAGAGAAATTTAAAATAGGGAGGGAGATGTTAATGAAATTATTTTCTGGGACTATGAGTAAAAAATTGCTTTCTCCTAAAATCCTTGAGAAAAAATCCTCTGAGGAGGTGTTAAAGAAACATCTTTCAACAAGAGAAAGATTTGAATATTATGAGAAAATTTATTCAAAAATTTTTTCTGATTTGGATTTGAACAAAAAGGAAAAGGTATCTGTTATTGATTTAGGAGCAGGAATAAATGGTTTAAGTTATAATAAGTTTCCAGAAAAATTTGAAGTGGATTATGTTGGGATTGAAATCATAGGAAGGTTGGTTGATTTAATGAATGAATATTTTAGGAAAAATAAAGTGTCTCGAACGCCGACTGGCTCGGCAGAAGCAATTCAGGAAAGTTTGTTTAGTTTAAAGAATCTTAAGGATATTATTAAAAAAACCAAAAAACCCAGAATCGTATTTTTGTTTAAAATATTAGATTCTTTAGAATATAGAGAAAGAGATTATACTAAGAAGTTGCTATTAGAATTAAAGAAAGAAGAAATTGAAATTAAAGGGTTTGTTTTGAGTTTTTCTACTGAAAGTTACATAAAAAAAGAGAAGTTTAAAGCAAAAAGAAAGTGGATTCAGAACTTTATTAAAGAAAATTTTCATCTGGTGGATAATTTTGAATTAGGTGGTGAAAGATATATTGTTTTTAATTAATTTTTGAAAATTTTCTTCACATTACAACAAGGTTTAAATAAACAAGAAATTTTTTGTTTATTATGGAGTCTTTAAAGAAAAATTTTCAGAAAAAAGTTTTAGATAATGGGTTGACAATTTTGTTTGAAAAAAGAGACCTTCCTATTGTTAGTGTTGCTTTTGCTGTTAGAACAGGAGGAATAGACGAGCCCTTAGAGGAAAAAGGGGTTTCTCATTTTATTGAACACATGTTATACAAGGGAACTGAAACAAGAAATAATAAAGAAATTGCAGAGGAAATTGAAAAACGGGGCGGGGAATTAAATGGATTCACTTCAGAAGAGGTTACTGGTTATTGGTGTAAGATGCCTTCTAAACACCTTAATGTTGCTTTAGATATTTTAGGAGATGTTGTTAGAAACCCTAAATTTGATGAAAAAGAAATAGAAAAAGAAAGAAAAGTTATTTTTGAGGAAATAAAAATGAGACACGATGTTCCCCAAATATATGTTTTTGATGAGATACAAAAGTGCCTTTATTCAGGAAGTTTAAGTGTGGATTTAATTGGAACTTATGAAACAATGAATTCTATCAAAAGAGATAAGATTTTAGAGAATTTTAAAAAATTTTATTCTCCTGAAAACATGATATTGACTGTTGTGGGAGACGCAGATTTTAATGAAGTTATTAGTTATGCTGAAAATATGTTTACAGGGGAAAAGGAAAAAAATGAAATTAAAGAGCAACCCCTAGAATTAAAAAATGAACAAAAAACAGAAACTCGTGCAGGAGTAGACCAAGTAAATTTTGTTCTTGCTTATCATGTTCCTACTGCAGAAGACAAGGGAGGAGGAGATTATGCTGCAAGAATACTAAGTTCTTTAATGGCAGAAGGAATGTCTTCAAGGCTTTTTTCTGAAATAAGAGAAAAAAGGAATTTAGCTTATGCTATTAAAGGAGAGGCGGAGATTAACAAAAAATTTGCTTATAATTTTATCTATGTTGGAACAACAAAAGAAAAACTTGAAGAAGTAAAAAAACTTATTCTTGAAGAATTTAAAAAAATTTCTGAATCTTTAAAAGAAGAGGAACTCAATCAGATAAAAGAACAATTAATCGGGAATTATCTTATTTCTATAGAAGATTCCCAGGAACAGATGACAGAATTATTATTCTCTGAAGTGCATTCTAAAGCAGAGGATTTTTATGAATTTGAAAAAATGATAAACCAGGTTAAGCTTGAGGATGTGAAGGAACTTGCACAAAAAGTTGTTAATGGAGAGTATAGTAGTTTTTCTTTGATGCCTGAAGATAAGAATTAGAAAAGAGATTTGAGGAATAATTGTGTCTAACTATTTCTTTTTTGGTTTTACTATCTTATTTATTTTTTTATCAAGAGAATTCATTTTTGATTCTATTTTTTTCAATCTTTCTAATCTTTTTTTGTTTGTTATAATATTGAAGACCATGTTAGCAATTATAAGGATAACTAAAACCCCGATTGTCTGAAGCCATAGCCCTATTTCTCCTACATTCATTAATATATCTGTTAAAAATCCAGAGGATTCATTTGTTATGTTAGAAACTACCATAGGATAACGAATAAATGAATGTTTATAAATTATTTCACATTTGTTTTTCTTGCCTAATAAAAAATAATTAAAAACCATTTATCTTTTCTATTTATATGGAAAAATTTGAGTCTTCAGAAAGAAACAATAATAAAAAAACAATTATTTTAGAGATTCCAGGAATAAATGGCCTTTCTAAGACTAATGGTTGTGAAAAGGCACCTGAGAAAATTCTTGATGTTTTAAAAAATGAAATTTATTCTAAAGAATCAGGAGAATCTCTGAATATAGAGGATGTAAAAAAAGAAAAACTTGTTTTAAATAATTCTGATGCAGAAGAATCAGGAAAAAAAATATACAACAAGAGCTATGAATTATTAAGCAATTCAGATGAAAAGGAGAGAGTTGTTTTTTTAGGAGGAGACCATTCTATAAGTTATAATACTACAAGAGCTTTTTTTGATTATTGCCAGTCTTCCAGTGAAAGGAATGGAGGAGAAAGAGAGAATGTAAAGCAACCATGTTTAATTGTTTTTGATGCTCATCCTGATTTAATGCCTGTAACATCCGGGACAGAGAAATATCCTAATCATGAAGAATGGTTAAGACAGTTGATTGAAGATGGTTTTCCTGTTGAAAATATTTTGCTTGTAGGGGTGAGAAATTTTGATACCCAAGAAAGAAATTTCATAAGAAATAAAGGAATAGAAACAATGAGTATAGAAGGATTTTTTGAAGATATCCAGGGGGGAGGGGATATGATAATGGAATTTTCAAGAGGAAAAGAATTATATTTTTCTTTAGATATAGACGTTGTAGATCCTGCTTTTGCTCCTGGAACAGGATATATTGAAACAGGAGGGTTTAGTTCAAGAGAGATTCTTTATTTAATTAAAAGAATGAATAAAATAAAAAATCTAAAAGCAATAGATATAGTAGAAATAAACCCTTGGAAAGATGAGAGGTATGACTACAGGACAGTTAGTTTAGGATCGAGAATATTAAGTGAATTAATATAAAATGCAAGGCAAAACTAAAAAGAAAGAACATTCAGAAACACATAAGAGTTATGAAGAGAATAAAAAAAGGTGTTTTATTTCTATAAATATTCCAAAAGAAGTTTCTAATAAAATAGAGAAAATACAAAATTCTCTTCCTGATTTTAATGGAAAGAAAACAGAGACAGAGAACTTACACTTGACACTAAAGTTTTTAGGAGAAATTAAAGAAGAGGAAATTGATAAGATTAAGGACATTTTGAGAAATATTAAGTTTAGTAAATTTGAACTAAGGGCAGGAGAATTAGGGGCTTTTTCTCCTAAGTTCATTAGAATAATTTGGTTACATTTAATTGGGGGAGAAGAATTACAAAAAAAGATAGATAAAGAAATTTCAACTAAATTTGAAAAGTTTGGAAAAGAGAAAAGATTCATGAGTCATTTAACAATTGCAAGAGTTAAGTCCTTAAAAGGAGAGAATAAAGAGAATTTTTTAGAAAAACTTAATTCAATTAAAATTCCAAAAATTTCTTTTCCTGTTAAAGAGTTTTGTTTAATGTCTTCTGAATTAACTCCTGAAGGAGCAAAACACAGAGTTATTGAGAGATTTGGTTTAGTTGATTAGTTTTTAAAATTTATTCGAAACTTTCTTTTCCTATTTTTATTAAAATTTTCTTTATTTCTTCAATTGTTTTTTGTTGTGTTTTTTTATCAGACATTCTTACAAATTTCATTAGTAAATCAGTTAATTCTTCTTTTGAATATATTTTTAATTTGTGTCCATCTACAATGAAATAAAACCTGAATTTTTTGTATTTCAATTCCCTTATTTCTATTCCTCCTGCTCTTCCAACTGGTTTTCCCTTGTGAGGGTTTTCTTCTAGACTTTCAAGAAGTGAAACAATTTCATGAGATTCATCTTTGAATTTTTTCTGAATTTCTTTTGCCAAAGAGTCAATTATCTGGACCTTGGCCATTTTTTATTAACCTCTTTTTTGAATTCATCAAGAGAGACAAATCTTTCTGAAGGAGTTAAGAACTCCCTTAGTTGTTCCTTTTTTGCTAATTCAAATAACCTTTTTATAATAGTTTCATAAGATTCTCCTTTTGTTCCAAATGAACTTATTATTTTTTTTGTTTCAGGACTTATTTGTATTGTGGTTTTCATTCTATAGTTTCTATAGTTTCTATAGTTTATATAGTTTTTGGTTTACAAAATAGTTTTTTGTGTTTGTTTTATTGAGAATTCTCTCCTGGTCATGTTTTGTATTCTCTTTCAATTATTTCTCTAACTGTCTCTGCTTTTTTTCCAAGAACTTCTTCAAGAGATTCTGTTGGAGCAAGAATTATGTTTTGTATTGTTCCAAATCTTTCAAGTAATTTTCTTGATGTTTTTGGCCCTATTCCTGGAAAAGATTCAATTACAAATTGTAGTTGTTCGTATTTATCCAGGTTTATTTTTTGTGCTTGCCAGGATTTGTCTTTAGATGCAAAGGATTTTTTATTTAAAACTTCAAGGTATTTTGCAGTATCTTCTTCATTTTTAGTATAAATTATCGGAATATTATATTTTAGTGTTATTGATAATAAAAATCCTCTTATTGAATTAGGGTTTAAGCCATTATTATTTTTTGAATCAACTTCTTTTTCATTTTCATAATATAGTTCCTCTTCTTCAATACCTTCTATAATTAATAGTCTTTTTTTGTATTGCTGAAGGTCTTTTATTTGTTTAGAAAGTCTTTTATTTAGCATAGAATTTATGAAATCCTGAATTGTTTTTCTTTCAATTGCAATTCCTCTTAAGAGATAGTCTGCAACATTTAGTTGTTTAAATTCTATTTCAAAATCCTGTCTTCTTAGGTAAGAAGGAACTAAAGAAGCTTTTTCCCTGTGATCTATTATTATCTTTTTGATTTCCTTTTTTGTTTTTTCCTTGTTTTCTTTTCTTAAACTAGAGAAGATGTCGTTTAATTTATTCATCTTTTATTAATAAGTTATTTATTATATTTTCAAATGTTTTTTCAGGGGTAAGATTTGTTGTATCAAGAACAAAATCAAAATACTCTTTTTTATATGGGTTAACCTCATAATAATCTTCATATCTTTTAATATCACTAAATCTTCTTTTTTCAGTATATCCCATCATTTCTATTAGTGAATTAGAGGGTTTTTCACTTTTTCTTTGATTTTCATAAATCCTTCTTGCCCCTTCTTTAGGGTCTACATCTAAAAATATTTTATATGTGTTAGGTATCATAAACCAAGACAGTCTTCCTTCTACAATAAGATTTTCTCTTTTTCCTAGTTCATATTTTTGAAAATCATCTACCTCTCGGTCAGTCCAATCTTCTTTTTCACCTATCTTATTAAATTGATCTATTGTTAAGCCATGTCTTTGAGCAATTTCCCTCCTCATATCTCCCATAGACCATTGCTCATAATTAAAAAAATTAGATAATTTTTTTCTTAATCCTCCTTTTCCAGAACCTGCTTCTCCTGCTATTGTTATTTTCATATAAATAATAAAACAAATATATTTTTATAGTTTTATCTATTAAAGTGCTATGGTATGGCAAGAATTATAGGAAAAGGATATAGTTTTGATGATGTTTTAATTAATCCTAAATACAATAAAATAAAATCAAGAAAAGAAGTAGATTTTAAGACAAAAGTAACAAAAAATTATTCCTTAGATATGCCTCTTATTGCAGCTAATATGGACACTGTTTGTGAGAGTGAGATGGCTATTGCAATAGGGAAGCTAGGGGGTTTGGGGGTTATACATAGATTTATGACTATTGAAAAACAAGTTGAAGAGATAAAAAAAGTAAAATTCAATGGTTTGGTTTCTTCTGCTGCAATTGGAGTAAGGGATTATAAGGAACGGGCAGAGAGATTGGTAAATGCAGGTGTTAATATTTTGGTGTTAGATGTTGCTCATGGACATTCTAAAAAAACAGGAAAGGTATTGGATTGGATTAAAGAAAATTTTTCTGTAGATGTGATGGTAGGAAATGTTGCTACAAAAGATGCTGCGCATTATTTTTTAACAAAAGGAGCAGATGCAATTAAGGTAGGAATAGGTCCTGGGTCTATGTGTACAACAAGAAAAATGACTGGAGCAGGAGTCCCACAAATAACAGCAATAATGGATGTTTATGAAGAGACCCAAGGAAGAGTTCCTGTTTGTGCAGATGGAGGAATTAAATTTCCAGGAGATATGGTCAAAGCTATTGGGTCAGGAGCAGATACTGTTATGTCTGGAAGCTTATTTGCAGGAACAACAGAAAGTCCAGGAGAAATAATAAAAAAACAAGAAAAAGAATATAAAAAATATAGAGGAATGGCTAGTTATGATGCAACACTGAAAAGACTAAAACTCGATGGAAAAAAGGCTAATGAAATTATTAGTGTTGAGGGAGAAATAAAAGAAATAGAACATAAAGGGTCTATAGAACCAATTGTGAAAAAATATCTTGGAGGGCTGGCTTCTGGAATGACTTATACCGGAGCAGGGAGTATAGAAGAAATTTCAGGAAAAGCAGATTTTATAGAAATTTCTCAGGCAGGATATAGAGAAAGTATTGCTCACGGAAACTTAGATTAATTAAAAAGTTTTTTTTGTTTTTCATTATTACTTTCTTTATTTGTTTTATTTTTGTATTCAGATTCCATTTCTTCTTTAATATTTTCTATCACAGATTCCATTTTTTTCTCTCTTGATTTAGAAACATAAAAAAAGCTTTCATCCCTTGTTTTTCTTGTTATTAACATTATTAGTTTGCCTTTCATGAGTCTTGCTGTTCTTCCTTTTCTCTGAATAGAACGGATTGCAGAAGGGATTGGTTCATAGAAAATAACAGAATTAACTTCGGGTATATCAAGGCCTTCTTCTGCTATGGAGGTTGCAGTCAAAACATTAAATTCTCCCCTTGAAAACTCCTGAATAATTCTTTTTTGTTCTTTTTGACTTAATCCTTTTGATCCTGAATTGTCTTCTTTTTTTGCAGATTTGTTTGCTTGTCCAACAAATACTTTTGAGTTTATCCCTTTATTTTGTAATTGGTTTAATTTTTCTGATATTACTGAAGCAGTATCTCTAAATTGAGTAAAAACAATAATCTTTGTTTTAGGGTTTTTTTGTTTTTCTTCATAAACAAGATTCACAAGAGTTTCTATTTTTGGGTGTTCTCTTTTTTTTGCAAGTAGCTCATTAGATTGCATATATGCAAAATTAAATTCAGGTTTTGAAACTAATCTTTCAATACCCTTGCTTTTTTTATCTCTTGCTTGTTCAAATAATTTTTTTAGATAGTTGTTTAATCCCCTTACTGTTTGAGTCTCAATTAATTCTATTGCGTGTTGTATTTTTATTGCTTGTGCACATGCTGAAGCTCCCTGATAATAATTAAAATTTTTATTTCCTCTTGCTAAAGAAGAGGAAATTTGTTTTTGTAATTCAATAAGATTGGTTTTTGTGGCAGGTTTAAAAAGTATCCTTCTATTTTTTAGTTCTTCAATATATTTGTCAAGTATCTTTTTTAGTGATTTTCTTATTTGCCAAAATTCTTCAGGAAGATCTGTTTTTATTTTTTCAAATTCTAGTTCTTGTAAATATTTTTTAACATCTTCTGAATTTCTTGATCTTAATTCAACTTTTTTTATTGAAAGATTTTCACATATCTGTTGTATCTTTTTTTTATCACTCCCAGGAGAGGCAGTCATCCCTAGAATTAATGGGTGCTCTGAGTTTTCCATGTAGTTCTTGGCTAGAAAATTATAATCATAATTTTTAACACATCTGTGAGCTTCATCTTCTATTAATAAAGAAACCTCATTTAAGTCATACATCCTCTTTTTTATATCATTAGCAACACAATTATGACTTATTAAATGATTGGTTATAAAATTATGGTGATTTTCTATGGTTAAATCATAAGTTTCCTTTTTTCCAGGAATTTTATTTTTTTCTTTTATTTTTACCCATCTAATAGGCATGTCAATAAGTTCTTTTAATCTTTGGTTATTCTCTCCTTCTAATTTATTTGATAGTTTTTTTAAATTATCTATAGAATGATATCTAAATTTGTGCGGATTTTCTTTCCCCCTGTTTTCCTTTTGAATTTTTTTTATTAAGAAAGGCACAGGGAGAATCTCTTTTGATCTTGTTCCTGGTTTTTTTGTGTTATTTAATGTTCTTATTAGATTCTTACATTTATCTTGGTCCGGATCTGCTTCTAAAAATTTTTCAAGGTTTTGTCTTCCAGAAAATCTAAATATGGATATTTCTGATTCTTTAATTTTTCTATTATTTATCTCTCCTCTTCTTTCCCCTTTTTCAACACTTCCTAATATCCCTATTTTTAAGAATAACCACTTTAACTCTTGCATAAACCGATTATTCGCACTTGCTATCGAGACAGTATAATTAGAAGCACTCCCGTCAGTATCAAATATCCCTTTTATGAATCCCTTTATAGAATTCTTGTCTGCAAAAAACATATAACAGGGAATCTGAAGCTTTTTTGATTTGTTTCCTTTTGGAATTCCTAATCGGTTTAATATGGTTGTTAGTGCAGAGTTGTAGGATATTAATCCTTTTGATCTTTCTTCTTTCATATCAATACCAAACACTTCTTTAATTGTTTTTGAAAACTTCTCTCTTACAGATTTTCTATCTAAATCAGAAAAAACAACTTCTCCTCCATGACTTTTTCTGTCTCCTAAATGTCCATCTCCCAACATAGCACCAATTATATATGCTAATTTAAAATCCATTTTTTTTGGAATCTTTACTTTAGAACTTTTTCCACAATTATCTGTAACAGTTAGATTTTGAAAATCCATATCTGTTTTTTTGGATAATTTTTGAAACAGATTTAAGGGCATATAATTATGATAATACCTGGAATATTTTGAAGAATTTATTTTTTTCTTTCTTAATCTTTTGAGCATATCTTTGGTAAGATATTTATCTGCTATTTTTAGTTCCTCTCTTTTTGATATTAATTCTAGAATATTTAGAGGCTCCCCCTTTATATTCATCTCTTTTGGGGATGCAATGTATTCCCCTTCATTTAGATTTGAAGCTTTTTTCCAATATATCTCCCCTGATTTGTTTATTGTTAATAGAGGATGATCTTCAGTACAATTAATTGAGTTCCCTATTTCTGTTTTTATATTGACCATTTCTTTTTTAGGTAATTTCAGTGCTTTTGATGCATTAAGAAACATTATTTTTTTTCCATCAAATCCTAAAACTTTTTCATCTATTTTTGATTCTTTCCATTTTTGATATCCTCTCTTTCTTTCTTCAAACTTGAACTTTTTGAAGAATTCAGATATTTTAACAGGTCCTTTTTTTGTAAAAATTAATGTATCCCCGCTCACGCACTGAGGTGTTGAAAAAACAATGTCTGCAGTTTGCCATATTTTTTTTCTTTTTTCAGATTTTACTTTCCCTGTAAATAATTGCATGTCTCCAAATAATTCAGGAAGATGTTTTTTAAAATATTCCAGGTGTTGTTCTGCTAGTGGTTTTGTTGGAGCTAAAAAAACAATTTTTTCTCCTGGATGTTTTTGTGAACGATGAATTGCTAACATTAGTGCAATAAGGGTTTTTCCTAAACCAGTTGGAAGCACAACTAGACAATTATCTTCTTTACAAGATTCAAATATCTTTGCTTGGTATTCTCTTGGTTTTATGTTCTGAAGAAACTCCATCTTATTTTTCTCTTTTTACTTTAGGATTATACAATTATAAAACTGTATAAAAAACCTATTAGTGACATGACTGAAAGGATATACCATAGGATTTTTTTACCAAAAAATATTTTTGAGCCATCAAGATTTGATACAGGAATCATATTAAAGAAAGCATACCATAAATTAAATTGTGTAAATAAAGGAAAATTCAATAAATAACCTAAAAAAGCAAAAAATAGATTAGCAATTATACCCCATGCAGCTATGATTCCTGTGTGAGATTCAGTCATTTCTGAAAATGCATAAACACCATGCCTTTTAACTGCTCTGTGTACAGAGGGTCTTACATCAAATACTAATGAAGCAGTCCATACCAACCCATTTATAGGGAATAAGAATATTTTCGAGATAATAGGAAGAAAGGCCCCTATAGGAAAAGAATTTCTAAATTTTTGGTGTGGTTTAAAACCCCATCTCCTTATTTCCCATAGTTTTATATCAACAATGGATTCAAGATAAAAACCAGATATTTTTTTTGCTAAGACATTTATTGTTATAACTAAAAAAATAGCCAATAATGAATAAAGAAATAATTTATTGGTTTCTATAAGGGTACTTACAAAGGCAATTATAATACTAGAAACTATTATTGCACTTATTTCTTGTTTTTTTAGCATTTTATTATTATAAATAAAAGCTTTAAATTTTTTATAAACTTTGTTATGTTATGTATAGGGGTTTAAAAATAATTAAAATTATTGTCTTTAGTTACGAAATATTTATAAAGAATCTTTGAATTGTTATTATATGAAAATTAATAAAATTACAGATGTTTTGGGAAAGAAAGTTTACACTGATGCAGGTGATTTTTTTGGAGAAATAGAAGAAGTTAATTTAATGGAAAACAAAGTAGATAGTTGGAGAGTTAAAGTAAGCCCCACTAATATGGATTTATTTGGTGGAGCAAGAGGAGTTATAATTCCTCATAGTTTTGTTAAGGCTGTTAGTGATGTTTTTATAATAAGCAAAGTGGCTTTACCAAAAGAAGAACCACAAGAATCCCAATTACCTCAAGGTTATGAGGAAACAGAGGAATACTAATTTAATTTAAAA
>DATFJM010000092.1:0-6053 GCA_035269225.1 Candidatus Nanoarchaeia archaeon | reverse complement strand
ATATCAGAATTTCTTCCTTTTTCCAATTCTCCTTTAACTCTTAGTAATACTATCTTATCTTTAAGAGGCATTTTTTCAAGTTCAGTTATTATATGGTCTGTTGCAGAATAAGCATCTTTTATTTCAAATTCTGCTTTTTGTATTTCTTTTGTTGGAACTTTTATGTGTTGTATTTGTTCACTTGATTTAGTATCTACAATGCAAAAACTCCCCTGTTCTAAATCTTCTAACTCTTTAAAACTATTTGGAAAAACAGGTCCTGGATATACAATTGCTCCTTCTCTGTATCTCACATGTATGTGACCCATTGCATAATAATCAGCACGAGGTAACTCGTTTGTATTTAGATAATCCATAGGAACATTTCCGACAACCTTGTCTATTGTAGAATGTATCATAAAAATTTTAAACATTCCAGGAGAATCATTTAATTTAATTTTTCTTATTTCAGGAACTTCTAATCCTGATTTTTTTCCATGATAACCATATATAGCTATGTTTCCATGTACTTCTGGATTTAGATAAATTGTTTCGTCATTTTCTCTTTCTGATTTTTCTGCATTAAACACATTTTTACAAAATCCTGCTTTTTCTAAGACGTCCAAAAAAGTCCTCCCTGAAACAGAATAATCATGAGATCCTGCAATTAAAAAAACAGGAATTCTGGCTTCTTTTAATCTTTTAAATTGCTCAAAAGTGTCTTTCAAGACTTCTATTGGAGGATAAGCAGAATCAAATAAGTCTCCAGCTATGAGAATGAAGTCTAGTTTAGAATTCAGGCAAATGTCTATTGTTTTTTTAAAAGACTGAAAGTTAAGTTTTTGCATCTCAGGCTGTCTCCAACCTCCCAAGTGTACATCAGCAATGTGCGCAAATCTTACCATTTTTTGTTTTTAGATTTTCTACGACTACTTCGCTTTTGTGAAAAGCTCAAGTGTGCGCAAATCTTTATTATTTTATTTGTTTTTATAATTTAATAAATATAAGAAGCTTAATTTTATTTAAATTTATACCCTTTACAAAAAATTCTAATTATTCTAAAACTTTTAATTTTTTAATAGACATTTCTTTTAATTTTCTCTTATTAGATTTTTTCCAATTTTTTATAAATTCTTGTGGATTATTAGTTACTTTTTCCAGGGCATAGAACCTTCCTCTTTTTTGTAATACATTTTCATGTTGTTTTTTGAATTTTTTTACATTTTCTTTATCTCCTACAGGAGGCCCCATGAAAATTATCTCTTTTTTGGGTTTTAAAACAAAGAAAAATTTACTAGAGTGTTTCATATCATAATTAAATCCTTTATTATATATTTCAAAATATTTGCTAATTTCTTCCCTTAGATGTTTATAAAATTTAGACAATTTTGTTCCAGCTATATCCCCTGATTGTTTGTTTGTTTTTGCTTCCAATAAAATAAAATTAAGATCTTGTTTTTTAGATTGTTTTTTAACTTTTTTTAGATTTGTCTTATGTTTTTTAAAATATTTTATTTTTTCTTTATTTTGGGCTTCTAAAAAGTCTTTACATGTCTTCTTAAAATTCTCAAATGTTTCATAAGATAAAGCTGCAAGAGAATTTCTCTTTTTATAAGTTGGATCAATAAGGATTATTGGGGACTGAATTTTTGATTGATTTAAATCAAAGGCTATCTCATTTTTATTCTTGTATTTTTTTTCTATATCAATAATTAATTTTTGGTTTCCTTGTTTTAGTTTGGCCATGTCTTTTATAAATTCTAAAAAAGACCCATAATGAATAATTAATAATTCCAAAGCATATCCTGAAAATCCATTTATATATGATTCTGCACCATAATATTTATTTGCTTCACAAAACGATTTGGCTAATTTGATTTCATCAAGTATTTCTTTTGTTTTTATTTTTTTATTTATGTAATTTACATGTTCATAAGACAGGTCAGTAACATTTTCAGCTTCTTCTGGAGAGTTTATCATTAAAACAGGGACAACTTCTATTATGAAATTTTTTCTTGCCCTTACTCTATAATAATCTCTTGAACCATGGACTTTTTGCTTTTTTATTCCTTTTAATATTTTTTTTGTTATTTTTGATATGTTTTTATATTCTTTTGAAAATCTTATAAAAATATCCGCATCATACTTCTCTTTTTTAACAACTGTATTTTTTGCAAAACTTCCTCCAAGAAAAACTTCTGCATTAATGTTTAATTTTTTTATTCTTTTTTCTATTTTATTAATAAAATTTTTAATTTCTTTTTCATGGTTGTTGATTAATTTTTCTTCAGGAGTTATTTCATCAATAATTTTATTAAGAGTTTCTTTTATTTCCTTGTCTTTTTTGGATGTTTTCTTGGCAGATTCTTTTTTTACAGATTTGCCTTTTGTTTTCTTTTTGCTTTTAGTTTTTTTATTAGGGATCTTTTTTTTACTAGTTGTTTTTTTCTTTTTTGTAGATTTTTTATTCTTCATTTTCTTCATCTTCTGGTTGTTGTTTTTTTAGTTTTGATGCAAGGTCTATTATATATTTCCCTTCATCTAATTTATATATAAGAGGTTTTTCATCATTAAAAAGATTCACTAAATCTATTTCATATTTTCCTGAACCAACAGATCTAACAGATTCTAAATCAAGAACAACTGGTTGGTCTTCATCTTCTATTCCTGCTACTTCTCTTACATCTTTTTCAATTGCTTTTCTTTCTTGATCTGGTAATTTTATTGGATTTTGCTTAACTTTTTCTAATTGTTCTTCTCTTATATAAAAAAAGAATTTACTTCCACAATTACTGCAACCTTCAAGTATTTCTCTACTTCCTGCAGGAATTATTCTAGAACATTTAACACATTGATGAGGCATTTTAATATATAAAAAATTTATTTAGGGTGGTTTTTATATTATAATGTATATTTGGTTTATTAAAAACATTTCGGAACTATCTTCTTTTATTAGAAATCTTATATAAATTAATGATCAAAAATAATCCGCATATTTTAAAATAATCTTAATCGAAGAATATTTAAATCCCCTTTTCTTAAAAAAATTATGGCAGAAAAAGATAGTGTGTTTTCAAGTAAAATAAAGTATGATGGTGTTTTTTCATTTAAATCATTTTACAAATTTTGTTATGATTGGCTTACTGAAGAAAGCCAACTAAGTATTGAAGAACCAAAATATGTTGAAAAAGTAAAGGGAGATTCTAAAGAAATAGAGGTTGAATGGAAGGGTTCTAAAAAATTTACAGATTATTTTAAGTTTGATGCAAAAATAAAATTTAAGATTATTGGATTAAAAAAAGTAGAAATTAATCAGGGTGGTAAAAAAACAGAAACTAATAAAGGTAATGTAGAAATAAGCATGAAAGGAACCCTTGTAAGAGATTATCAGGGAAAATTTGAACAAAATGCAACTCAAAAAATGTGGAGAAGTATTTATGAGAAATGGATAATACCTTCTAGAATAAAGGAATATGAAGATAAAATAGTTGGAACTTGTGATGAATTCTTATCACAAGCTAAAGCATATCTTGATTTAGAAGGAAAAAAGTAGAGATAAAATATGTTCTGTATCAGGGAAATCTTTAAATATAATTTTAAGCCTTTATATTTATGGCAAAGAAGTTTTTATTATTAATAATAGTATTTTTTATAATTATCTTACCTACTACTATAGCAGAAGATATAGATATAGAGATAAATAAAATTTCTTCAGAAGACATTTTAATAAAAAACACAACCAAACCTGCTATTTTTAATGTTGAAATAAAAAATACTGGAAGAGATAGTAATTTTGAATTTTATTCTTATGCTGCAACTTCAATGGAACCACAAGGCAAGGTATTTTTAGAAAGAAATGAAAAAAAGAACATAACCTTAAAGTTTTATGATCTTCAGAAAAAAATAGACAAGGGAAATCTTGCTTTTAGTTATTTTATAAGAAGAAAATCATCAGGAGAAAAAGAAGAAAAACAGTTAATAGTTAGGATTGTTCAATTAAAAGAAGCATTGGACATATCAACAGAAAGAATAACTCCTGCAGATGACATAATAAAAATAAAAGTAAAAAATAAGTTTGATTATGTTTTTAAAAATATTGATGCGCAGTTATCTTCACCTTTTTTTGAAATAAGTAAATCCTTTTCTTTAGATCCTTATGAAGAAGAAAGTTTTACAGCTAAATTAGATAAAAAAGGGTTTGATAATTTATTGGCTGGTTTTTATACACTTGAAACAAAAATAAAGTATATTAATAATACTGCAAAATACCAAACCCCTATAAGTTTTGTTGAAAAAAAAATTATACAAACAACAAAACAAGACAAGGGATTTTTTATTGATAAAGAGATAGTTAGAAAAACAAATAATGGTAATGTAGTTGCAGGAGTATCAATAACTACACAAGAAAATATATTTTCAAGATTATTTACAACATTTAATGTTTACCCTGATAATATTGAGAGAGAGGGAGGAAAAGTATTTTTTATATGGAATAGAGAGCTGGAACCAGGAGAAAGTTTTGAGATTCAAACAAAAACTAATTGGTTTTATCCATTAATAATTATTCTTCTTTTTGTTGGTATTATTTATTTCTTTAAGAAAATTACAATAGAAGATGTTGAATTAAGAAAAAAACTAAGATTTGTAAAAACTCATGGAGGAGAATTTGGTTTAAAAATATCAATTATGATTAATGCTAATAAATTTGTTGAAGACATTGTTTTAAGAGATAAACTACCTGCTTTGGCAAAAATACATGAAAAATTTGGTGGTGAAAGGCCACATGAAATAGATAAAAAGAAAAGAAAAATAGAATGGAAGTTTGATAGACTTGAGGCAGGAGAAAGAAGAATGGTTTCATATGTTATTTATTCCAAAATAGGAGTTTTAGGAAGATTTGCTCTTCCTTCAGCAGTTGCTTTTTATAAAAAGCAAGGAAAATTAAACAAAAGTCATTCAAATAAAGCCTTTTTTGTAGCAGAACAAGCTAAAAAATAGGATAAAATTTAAAAAATACTTTTTTCTATAAAATTTCACTAAAATAAAAATTATTTAAAAATATAAAATGATTGGAGATGAAATTGTTGTAAAGCCACACCACACAAGGGCTGCTGAAAATGTTTATAATAAGATAAAAGATATGGTACTTAATCCTGAAAATAATAATAAAAACAACATTATAACTATTACTGTGGCAGGAGAATCAGGGAGTGGAAAATCTGAAACTGCTACTGAGATAGCAAGATTATTTAAAGAAAACCATAATCTTCCTCATATAGTTTTTCATCAGGATGATTATTTTGTTCATCCGCCCAAAACAAATGACCAAAGAAGAAAAGAGAACATACATAGAATTGAAGAAGCAATAGGAACTCATGAAGTTAAACTCAATCTACTGGATAAACACCTTTCCTATGTTAAAGATCCTGATATTAAAAAAATAGAAAAACCACTTATTGATTTTCATAAGGATGAAATATTATCAGAAACTCATCATCTTGATGATATAAAACTTGTAATAGCTGAGGGGACTTATACCACTGCTCTGAAAAATGCTGATGTAAGAGTTTTTATAGATAAAGATTACAAAGATACTCTTGAACACAGAAAAGAAAGAGCAAGAGATGAAATTGATGAAACAACTGATAAAATTCTTCAAATAGAACATGAAATTATTTCTAAACACAAAGAACATGCTGATGTTATTGTTCCTAAAGAACCTAAAGAGTAATTCTCTAACTTATTAGGAAATTTTTAAAAAGGTCTATTCTATTCTATTCATACAAAAACCCTCCGTAGCTTAGCGGCAGAGCGCCTGGCTGTAGATACCTAAGGTGGATATTCCCATAATAGTCCGGGAAACTAAATGAAGCCCTATCAGCATTTCCGGTTACAAAAAATCAAAGCAGTACCCGGGAGATCCCCAGTTCGAATCTGGGCGGAGGGATTTTTTCTTTTTTAATTCTTAAATAACAACATCAGAAAAATTTATAAGCTACAAAAACCTAGATTAGTTAATTAAAATATAAAATAATCTATCAAAAAATTAAAATGAGTGAACACCATGACGTAGG
>DATFJM010000091.1:0-12550 GCA_035269225.1 Candidatus Nanoarchaeia archaeon | reverse complement strand
AATAATCTCTGTTCAGCACTTTTTACAAGTTTTGAAAGTATTTCTGAAAAAGTTTCATTTTTGTTTCCAAATTCACTTATTTTATTCTTCAAATTTTTTGGTATTGCAATTGTAGTCATTTTTGTATCCATTATACTCTTTATAATGATTATAATATTTATAAATTTTATTATTTTGAGATTTTTGAAAAGAAGATAACTTCTATAAAATTCCTGGAGGAAAGGTTAAGGAAAACGAAAGTTTGGAAGAATGCGCTGTGAGAGAACTAAAACAACAAACAGGATTAGATTGCGAAATAATAAAAAAATTATCTACACAAAAACTGGATAAAAAACCTCAAACAGGAGAGAATGTTGAAATGTATCTTCATCATTATTTGGCTGAACTTAAGGAACCAGTTAAAGATTATAACCCCTATAATCACAAAGGACATATGGTAAGTTGGATAAATATAAAAGACATGAAAAAAGAAAAACATCCTGTTGCTCCAAACATAAAATTCTTAATTGAAAAAGGAGATATAAATTAAATACTAAAAAAGAATAATCCTTAAATATTTGATTCTATATTTAAATACATGGAATATGAAAGAAAATATTTATCAGGGGAAAAAGAATTGTACAAACAACTATCTCCTGAAGAACAGAAGGAATGGGATTCTCTTAGTGAAGAAGACAGAATGTTTAATTTAGAACTCACTGGTCAAAAAGGAGAAGAATTATGTCAAAAATTAAAAGAAACATCAGAAAGAATTGGTGGATTAAACAAAAAATTAAACAGAATTAACAAAAACCATAATCTTTTTGGTTTCTAAATCTTAATCTTTCCACTTTGCCAGTCTTTTAATACCTCTCTTGCTGTTCTATCTTCATCTACTTTGCCGCCGGATTTCATATAATTTCTCTTTTTTCCTAATTTTTCAAGAAATTCTTCAGCATCACTCTCTGCTTGAACTCCATAATAATTTTCTAATAAACCAGGATAATCTTCCATAATAAGATGAACAGCCATATCAGGATTTTTTACATTGCTGTAATGTCTTCCCCCAAGTTTTGCATGTTTTGATATTTTTTTTGATTCGTGACTTGAATAGTGTTCTTGAGGAATTACTCCTGGACTATCTAATAAAACAATTCCTTTTGCAAGTCTTAGTTTTTGTATACTCGTTGTAAAACCAGCTTCAGAACTTGTTCCTGCAGAACTTCTTCCAATTAATAAATTAATTAATGAACTTTTTCCTGAATTTGGATATCCAATTACTCCTACAGTTACTCTGTCACGATCAACAGTTTCTTTAACTTGTTTTGCCTGTTGTTTTATAAAACCTCTTAATCTTGCTATATTTTTTCTTTCTTTCCAGGAAACAGCAATACTTGGATTTAGTTTATTGAGGTTTTTGTTTATTGTTTCACTCTTAGCAAGATCCATTTTATTAAGAACATAAATAATTTTCTTACCTTTTTCAAGAATTTTATTTTCAATTTCTTTATTTCTCATTTCTTCTACAAATCTCACATCTAAAATTTCCAGAATAATATCAGAAGAATCAATTATACTTTCTAATAATTCTACATATTCCTTTCTTCCTTTTTCCTTTTTTTCTTTTCTTGCTTTAGAAAATTTACTATAGTCTTGTACCATAATAAAAAAAGGAATTAGGGATTTATAAGTTTATATTTTAATTAAAAAAGAACTATCTCTTGAAAATCGGGTCTTTTCCTCTTCCCTGGTGTTTTAGATTTTTGATATAATCAAGATATCTTAAAAAATCATTTCCTACAATAGGCCATCTCATTTTAGAACCCCTTAAACTTGCACTTTCTTCTATTTTTTTTCTTGCATTATGTTCAAATGTTAAGTATTCAAAACACTTAGAAGATTGCTCTGCTGCTTTTTCATTATCTACTAAAAGACCTCTTGCTCTTGGATCATCCATACCGACTATGCCGTTTTGATAATTTCCTTTGGGGTTTAACATTTCTTGTGCATATGGGAATTTTGTTGCAATGGTTGCTCTTCCAGAACCTATTGCATCTGATAAAGGACCGCTTGATATTTGGTCTTTATTATCATAAAGTAAAACCATACCATTAGTCATAATGTACATATCTACTAATATATCTTCAGGTATATAAGATTCTTTTAATCCTGGTTCTAAGAAAACAACATCATTTTCTTTTGAAAGCTCTCCTAATTCTCTTGGGTTGTTTGTTATCTGGCTTTTTACTCCTGCCTTTTTTGTTGTTTCTTTAATATAGTTCTGATAATCTCTTAGTTTTTTACCATCATTTTCAGTTATAAAGTTAGGATGATATCCTCCTGCTACAATATATACAAGGTTTTTTCTTTCATCAACACCAACCTTGTTATTTAGGAAATTACCCCAACCTGTTATTGCATTGCCAACACCTTTTCTTGGTTCTTTCATCCCCAATGTCGTAAAGACAAGTTTCCCTTCTAATCCGTATTTTTCTTTAGTTTCATCTCTTCCTCTATGTGCAAAGTTCCTTGTTCCATGAGGAATGTGTTCTACTTTTGCTTGAGGAACATCATATTCATTAGAAACCAACATATCAATAGCTCTTTCAGCAGTAACAATTAACCCATCATTATATTTTGCAAGATCTCTAACTGTCTTTTTTTCATGTTCATAATGTTTTTTTTCATCTTCAGAAGAATTATTTCTCGGTTTCGGTCTTACTGTATGTAAATATGCTACATTCATTATTCCACTTTCATTAAATATTTTTGATACATCTACAAAATTTCTTCCATATCCCTTATTATCTCCAGGGCCTTTTGGATCTAAGCCATATTCATGTTGGAGAATAACTACAGAATTGTCTTTGTCCATTGCTTCACTTGATATCTTATGTGCTGCTTTTTTCCATGAATCAGGGTTATACTGGTCAATCATCCAGTCTTTTATTACAGGATATGTGTATGGATTATATTCATCTTTTTTTTCAATAGGAGCAACTTTAACAGAATTTACATTTTTTCCTATAGAATCTACCAGATTTTCAGCAAATGTTCCAACACCACATTTTCTCTGAGGATAAGTGCTTATCATGTAAATATCATATGCCATTTTTTCTTTGTATTTGGATATAATTTCCAAAAAATTTTATTTATTTAAATTATGTATATCTTTATTTTAAATATTTTTCTATTGTTTTAACTCAAAAATGGTTTTTTTCATTATTAATTAAGTATTTTAGTATTTTACTGAAATCTTTCCAAAAGATTTACTCTTGGAAAAGTATTGGTTTGCTCTAAATCTTTCCAAAAGATTTATTTATTCTTTTTTGTTGGTTGTCTTTGTAAAAAGGTGATATAATGAAGACAATAAAACAAATTTTAAGTATTTACAGGGGAGAGAATTATATTAGGGCAAAGAAACTACGTTTTTCAGGTGTTGGAAAAAATGATGTTTATAATATAACAAGACCATTTAAATTTAAGAGAACAAGTTATATTCTGGGGAGAGTAGAACCTCATGATGGTTGGGACTCTAAGATTGTTTTATTTAAGAAGAAAAAGGATTCTAATTATTGGTATCCTGATGAAAATTTTAACCCTCTTCATCTTGAAGATCCTTTTATAGAAAAAATAGGCGAATCTTTTGTTGTTGGAGGTGTAGAAGTCCAAAGGCCTGTTGAAGGAAAAATGAGGTATCGGACTGTTTTCTATAGAGGGAAAGATATTCATAATTTAAGAAAATTTTCTCATGGTCCATGGGGAATGAAAGATATTAGATTAGTTGAATTACCTGATAAAAGAATAGGAGTTTTTACAAGACCTCAAGGTAAGAAAGGTGGTAGAGGAAGAATAGGATTTATAATTATAGACTCTTTACAAAAATTAAAACCAAGAATCCTTACTCAAGCACCCTTATTAAAAGGGCAATTTGCTAAAGGAGAGTGGGGGGGAGTTAATGAAGCAATTATATTAAGTAATGGAAAAGTAGGGGCTTTAGGGCATATAGCAAGAAAGTCTAAAGATAAGAAGTTGTTATTTTATTATCCTTTTGTTTTTTATTTTGATCCTTATACAAGAGAAAGATCTAATTTAAGAATTATTTTAAGAAGAGCAGAGCTTCCCGAAGGAGAATCAAAAAAACCAGAATTATATAATGTTGTTTTTCCGGGAGGAATAATAAGGAAAAACAAGGGATTGTCTAAATTATATGTTGGTGTTGGAGATGCAGAAGCTTATGAAGTTTTAATAAAAGATCCTTTTGAATATTATGAAGAAAAAGGGGATGATGTTTTAGTGAATTAAAAGATTATGCAAAAAAATTGTGCCTATTAATAAACCTTCTAATTTAGAATGAAGTTAGTCCAATGCTGCTAAATCATAGTTTTTTGGTAATAGGTTTGAGTTAATAGATCTAGTAAAATAGTGGTATTTTTTAGTTATTATATCAAATTACTTGGGTTTATTACCATAAACTAAGAATTATTTGTTTTCTTTATTAAGATTTTTAAAATCAACCCTTATTTTTCCAGGCATTTTAGGTCTGATTTGTTTGATTAATTTTCTTGCAAGTGTCTCAGCAGTAGGGTTTGCAACAGCAATAACAAATATCTCTGATCCAGATTTTAGTAAGGCTGATTTTCCAGCAACTTTTCCAAAAGCTAATTGCATACCTGTCTGCATTCTGTCTGCACCTGCTCCGGTAAGCATTTTATTTTCTCTTTGAACATGGTGAGGATAGGGAACAACTTTAAACATGTAATTTCCAGATAATTGCTTTTCTAGTTTTCTATTTATATATTGTCTGCATGATTCCAGGGAATTATGTCTTATTTGGACTTTTTCAGTTGATCTAACAGTTAAAACATAAGGCAATTTTCCTTTTTCATATGCTCTTTCCTTACCCATGGTAAACTTCACAATTTTTTGGCTTGGAACTGTTTTAATATATGATTTTCCTTTTCTTTTTCCTATTCTTGTATAAGGAACAGTTCTTTTCTTTGAATACGAATTTGCTTTTCTTAGTGCCATTTTATTTATCCTTTATGTTTACTTCTGTTGTTACTGCTTGTCCTGGAAGCCCTTTTTCAAAGATGCTTCTAACAACTCCTTTATTTCCGTGAGCATTAGATACTTTGCCTTTTATCTCTTTTCCAGTAGGAGATTTCCATGATATTTCTTTTCCTATATATTTTTTAGCTTCTTCTTTATCTGAAACACCCTCTATTTCAATTAAGTATTGTCTTTCTTTTAGAGTGTGTCTTCCTCTTCTGAACTGAACTATTTTTCCTTTTGCCATATTAAATACCAATAAGTTTAGTTTAAAAAACTTTTTAATGTTTATTTAAAAGATTTTTTATTCTTTTTTTAGTTATTCTGCTTTTTTAAGGTTATTCCTCTCTTGCATTTTCTTGTGAAGAATGGGGAGAAATCTTGCTTTTCTTTTTTCTCTCTTTTTCCATTTCGTGAAGCATTTTTATATGTTTCTCTCTTTCTTTTTTATATCCTTTGGAATTGGTTTTTTGTTCTTTTATCATTTTTGAGAGATGTTCTCCTCCAAGAAAATGAGGAGTTAAAACATAGTTAGATCCTTTTTTATATAACTCTAAAGAATCTTTTATTGTATGGGCCCTTGTTATAACAATTGCGTCAGAGTTCACAGCTCTTACAAATTCAAGCAAAAGAGTATTTGCTTCATAATCAGGGATTGTTGAAACAACTATTTTCACTTTTTCCAAAGGCAATTCATTAAGAAATTCAGAATCATCTACATCCCCATAAAGACAGGGAATTTTCTTTTCCTTTAATCTTTTTATTGTATCAGGATTAAAATCAACAACTAAATAATTCTTTTTTGAAGCTTTTAGTGAATCAAGAATATTGAACCCAATCCTATTATAACCAAATAAAATAGCATCATATTTTTCTTTTTTATCTTTCTTTTTTCTTGCATCATTTCTTTCAAAAATACCTAAAATTTTATGCATTTTATTGTAGAATTTTTTTGAATATATTATCATATATGCAGAAAAAATAATTGTTAAAACAAGTGTAAGAGTTAAGGTGTGTAAAATTTCAGGAGATATATGCCCAGCTGAAACACCAGCAATAAGCACAATTAATGAAAACTCTGAAATTTGTCCCATTGAAGTTCCTGTAAGGAAATTAATTCTTTTTGTATATCTAAATTGTTTCATTAAAAACATTATAATTAATGGTTTTAAGATAAGGGCAACAAGGGAGAGTATTAAGGCAGTTCCTAAAATTCCCATAATATTTGAAGTAGGGATGTTAAATCCTAAAATTATAAAGAAGATAATTAAGAAAAAATCTCTTAATGGCCTAATTTTAGCACTGATTTCTGTGCTGTAAGGAGATATTGATAACACTACACCTGCTAATAAAGCCCCTATTTCAATTGAAAATCCAAGATATCCAAATAAGGCAGCAATTAAAAAAGCCCAACACAAAGAAAATAAAAAAAGTAATTCCTGTGATTTTGCAACTTCTCTTGTTATCCTTGGCATAATAAAATATCCTGCAAAAATCAGGAATGCAATTACTCCCACCCCAATTAAAATATTATAAAATCCAAAATTTCCTGAAACTGCTCCATTACTCGAAGAAATGAATATTAATACAAATGTAGCAACTAAATCCTGAATTATCAAAATACCTACGGCCATTTTTCCATGCAGGGAATCTAGTTCTCTTTTATCAGAAAGTAACTTCATTATTATAATTGTAGAACTAAATGTAAGGGCAATACCTATGTAAACAGAAGTTAAAATAGCATACCCCAATATATAAAAAGACAAGAAATAACCTAAACCAAAGGTAATCAGAATCTGGCTTATCCCTATCATAAGAGAAGGTTTACCTATTTCTTTAATGACTTTGGGGTTTAAATGTAATCCTACCATAAATAAAAGAAAAGCAATCCCAAATTCTGATAATACATCAATTGTTTCCATAGGAGTCCCTGATTGTATTATAAAGGGGCTAACTATTATTCCAGCCAAAATATATCCAATAACAATAGGTTGTTTAAAACTCCTAATGATATAAGAAACAATAAATGCTGCCACTAAAATCATTGCTAATTGTATAAATATATCTGCCATTTACTCTTTTAATAATTTTATAACTTCTAAAAATTTTTATTGTTTATAAATTTATTGAGATTTTTTCTGAGAAAAAATTTAAAGCATAAAAAGGTTTTTAAATGAAACATCTATTTTCTATATAAGAGAATAAAAATAATTAATTAATAAAATGCCAAAAATAATCTTTTCAAAAAAGATTAGACAAAATAAAAACAAAAAACCAACAAAATGCCAAAAGTAAGGATAAAACTAAACAGCACTGATATAGAAATGCTTAATTATATTTGTAAGTCTGTTAAAGATATTGCAACAAAAGCAGGGATAAATGTTAGTGGTCCTGTCCCATTACCAACTAAAAAATTAAAAGTAACAACAAGAAAAAGCCCTTGTGGAGATGGAACTTCTACTTTTGATAGATATGAAATGAGAATACATAAAAGACTAATTGATCTTCCTGCTAATGAAAAAATACTTCACCACATTATGAGGATGAAAATTCCAAAAAATGTGAATATTAAAATAGAGATGAAGGAATAATATTGAAAGATTTTTAATTAAATTTCATTTTTTAGACATCTAATTTTTAGATAATAAAATTTTATTCAAAAACTAATTGTAAAATTCTTGCGTTTTCTTTTATATCTATTCCTTCTGTATTCTGTACAATAAGAGTGAAGGATTTTCCTGAATCTTTGTCTTCAGAATTATAACCTTTTTCTAGAAAACAAGGAACTACAAATGATCCATTTTTCAATAAACTTGCTCTTGAATAAATTTTTCCTGCCTTGTTTTTAGGAAGAGAAATCTTTTCATTTATTTCAATTATATATGTTCCTTGCTCCAAGTTCCACCAGCCATATTTATCGTCTTTATTCTCTTTAATAGGTTTTATTTTTTCTGTTTTAGCAATTTTCCTTTCATTATCAGAAAAATCCATTTTTCCTTTCTCAGATATTTTTGATATTTTTGAAACAGTCAAGTCAAAGCTTCCTTTGCCAACCCCTCCTTTTTCATCTATTTGCAATTCAAGCTTAGGATATCCTTCAACAGAATTTTTAATGGTTTCTTTTGTGTTTTCCTCTTTTTCCATATGAAAATAATGTTTTTGTTGTTTATAAAATTTAAGATTTATATCTTAAAGTGTATATAAGTTTAAAAATAAAAATTATTTTATACTCAAATGGAAGATAAACCAAAGATAAATATTATTGCTGCTTTAACTGAAAATAATGTTATAGGTAAGGACAATGATATGCCATGGGACATTCCTGGAGATTTAGATAGATTTAGGGGATTAACAAGTTTTAAACCTGTTATAATGGGAAAAAATACCTATCTTTCTTTGCCTGTTGTAAATCTTCCAAAAAGAAAAAACATTGTTCTTTCAAATTCTTTAGAAAAAGAACTTGACCCTTATAATAGAAATTTTGATAAAAAACCTATTTCAGGAGGGAAATTTATTCCTTTAAAGTATAACCTTGAAACAAAAAAGAAAGCAGGTATTTATGTTACTGATTCACTAGAAAATTCTTTAGAAATAGCAAATACAAAAAAACCAAATTCAAAAATAGATAATTCTGAAGTATACATTATGGGGGGAAATAAAGTATATGAATCTTTTCTTTCTCAGGCAGATAGATTAGAATTAACTTTAATACATTCTAAAAAACAAGGAGACACTTACTTTCCAAAGATAGATTCTAATGAATGGAAAGAAGTTTCAAAAAAAGGCCCTTTTCAGGATAAAGAAGGAACAGGAGAAAAATATTCTTTTGTTAGTTATGAAAGGAGATAATTATTTGTTTATTTCTAGTTTTGTCTATTTTGATTAAATCCTATTTAAGCGAGATAGCTAAAGATTTTAATCTTTTGTCTAATCTTTTTTGAAAAGATTATTTGCCATAACTTTCTCTATTTGGATGAGTATGTCCTTCAAATGTCCTTTCAGTTAATTCTTTCTTTTGTCTTTTACTTTCTCTTTTAAGTGAATTTTTATTAAGATTTTTATCTGTTACTAAATGCGATACATGTTCTCCTCCTAAAAAATGAGGCATTATAACATAATCAGCCCCTGCTTTATATAACCCCCTAGTATCTTCTATGCTATGGGAAGTTGGAATAAAGACTATATTTTTTCTTTTTATATGTTCAGCTATTGTTAGATTGGTTTCTAAATCAGGTATTGTTGAAATTATTGATTTGGCTTCTGTTAATTTAAGATCTTCAAGAAACTCAGGATCATTTGCATCACCATAAATAACAGGAACATCATTTTTTTCTAAAAGATCAATTGTGTCTGGATTATAATCAATTACTAAGAATTTTTTATTTGCTTTTCTTAATCCTTTTAATAAATTAAAACCAATCCTGTTATAACCAAATAAAATAACATCATATTTTCTTAGATTCTTTGCTTTGTTTTTTTCATGGTTTGTTTTTCGGGGTTCTTCAAATGATTTTAATAAATGAGATATTTTCTGATATAGTTTTTTGCCATGTTCTATTGCATAAGTACTAATTGTTATTGTTATTAGTGTTGTAAGGATTATTAATGAAAAGGTTCCTTGTGTTATAGCTCCAGCTGCAAAACCTAAGAAAGCGATTATGAGAGAAAGTTCTGAAAGTTGTGCTATATTTATACCTGTAAGAAAGTTGGTTCTTTTTTTATGATGAAATCTCTTCATTATTGTCATTACAATCAGAGGATTTCCTATTAAAACAATTAATGAGAATATTCCTGCATTTCCAATCATATTCCATGTTATTGGTCCTGTTAATAAACTTCCGAAAAATATTAAATGAATTATAACAAAAAATTCTCTTAATCCTTTTATTTTACCAGAAATTTCAAAACTAAATTTTGAAGAAGACAACGACATACCTGCTATTAATGCCCCTAATTCTATTGGAAAATGAAAGAAATTAAATAAAGCAGCAACTCCAACTGCCCATGCTATACTTACCAAAAATAAAACTTCTTGACTTTTTGCAGCTATTTTAAAAAGACTTGGAAGCAGATATCTTGAAATCAAAAAGATACCAAATATAAGGCCTATGCCTATTCCTATGTTTTCTATTATTGAACTGAATGTATTGTTTATAAAAGGAATAATTACAAGTATTAGGGCTGCAATAAAATCCTGAACAATTAAAATACCAATAGAAATTTTTCCATGAAGAGTTTCTGTTTCTCTTTTTTCAGATAATATGTTCATTACAATAACAGTAGAAGAAATAGCTAAAGCAGCAGCAACATAAAAAGCAGGAGTATATGAAAATCCAATTAATAATGAAACAAGAAAACCAATTAATGAAGTAATAACAACTTGGGTTACACCTACGGTTAGGGCAGCTTTCCCTGTTTTTTTAAGTGATTTAAAATTAAGACTTAATCCTACTATAAATAGTAAAAAAGTAATACCTAAAGTAGCAAATAAATTAACAAGTTCATTTGACTTAAAAAGGTTTAAAACTAGTGGACCAGAGATAATTCCTGTTAGAATATACGCAATTATTGGTGGTTGTTTCATTGATTTTATAATAACAGCAAGAGTTGCTGCAATAACAATTATTGTTCCTAATTCAAAAACAAATTCTGGTACAACAGCCATTTTATTATATTATCAATCCTCTCTTATTTATAGTAGGTAATTTTAATTTAAAAATTTATATTTTTCTTAATCAAAATGAATATCATATTTTGTAAATCTTTCAGAAACATTTGGGCTATAATATCCTATTGCAGGAATTTTAAATCCTGTTTTTAAAAATCGATTTTTAAAATCTTTTATTTCTTTTTTTGATAGGTTTTTTGGAATATAGATTCTATTTGGGACATTATTTATTATTGGAAGTATTTCTTCCCATTTTATTCTTCTTGCATCAAAATTTAAAATATTTTTATCAGTGAAATTTTCAAGAGTGTTTATATTATATTTTTCATTTACTTTATATTTTATTATTTCCCAGAAATTAGCTGTTTTTTCTGGTTTACAAACAGGACATGTGATAAAACCTAAATCAATTATTTTATTTAACCCTTCATTACCAATCCCAAGGATTATTTCATTATATTTTTTTGGACCTCTGTTTCCAGCCTTGCAATTAGTTAAACCAAACAATCCAGAAGAAATTCTTGCAGACCAGATATTCTCTTTTTTATTAAAAGCATATTCTGCTATTTCTTTTAGTGGTTTTTTTGTGAATTTTTCATTATTATAAATATAATAATTTTTCATAGAAATACCAAGTATTTTGTTGTTTAAAATCTTAATTGAGTTTTATTATAATAGTTTATTTTATAAATATTAAAATTCATATTATGTTATGAAAAAGAAATTTAAGATTATTATAATATTAGTTATTTTACTAGTTATTATTTTAGTTTCTTCCTTGCCTTTTAGTAATGAAAATACAAGAGTTTTATTAGAAACAAATAAGGGAAATATAGTAATTGAGTTGTATGACGATATGCCTATAACATCAGGCAATTTTAGGGATTTAGTAGAAAAAGGTTTTTATGATGGAGTTATATTTCATAGGATTATTAATGGATTTATGATTCAGGGGGGAGATCCTACTGGAACAGGTCGTGGAGGCCCTGGATATACAATAAAAGATGAATTTACACATAAGGGAGGAAATAGGAATAATAGAGGGACAATCTCCATGGCAAATTCAGGCCCAAACACAGGAGGCTCTCAGTTTTTTATTAATCTTGTAGATAATAATTATTTAGATGGAAAACATCCAACATTTGGAAAAGTTGTAGAAGGGATGGATGTTGTTGATTCTATTGCAAAAGTTAAAACCAATTCAAATGACAGACCTATTAATGAAGTTAAGATAATTAATGCTGAAATTATAAACTAGCTTTACAAAACCTTTAAAAAGAAAATGGACTTTTATTTATTATGGAAAAAGACTTAGGTAAACTTAACAAAAACGATAGAACTGATATTGTTCTTAGAGTTGATGACTTTGGTGGTAAGAGAGGTCTTACAATCAGAGAATATGTTACTTCTGAGAGATATACTGGTTTTACCAAAGCAGGAGTTAGAATAACTGCTGAAAACTTTCCTAAATTTAAGGAAATGGTGAATTCAGTTACAGAAGAAGACCTTAAACAACCTGAAGGAGAAGAGAGTGCTGGATCTGAACAAAAAAGTCAAGATTCTGGACAAAAACCTCAAGAAGGATCTCCTGAAGGAAAAGACAAATCACAAGAACAATTACCAGACTATTAGTTTTAATTTATTCTTTTATTCTTTTCTTTTTTATTCTTTTATATTTTTAATTATTTTTTCTATTAGATATATCTTTAAACAATAAAGAAAAACTTAAAAGGAAAGGAATTGTTTATTTTTAATCAGGACCCGTAGTTCAGGGGTTAGAACGCTTCGTTTACACCGAAGAGGTCGTAGGTTCAATTCCTACCGGGTCCATTTAACTAAAAAGAATTGAAC
>DATFJM010000090.1:0-2566 GCA_035269225.1 Candidatus Nanoarchaeia archaeon | reverse complement strand
GGGAAAATGATTCATATAATTTTCTTAATTTAATAATTGCTAAATTATAATCAAAATTTTCCAAATCCCTATTTATTTCTTTTACTGCTTTATTTACTTTATGAGCAATTATCTTAGTTGACTTTTTATCTTTGTTTTTATTAAAATCTGATTTTTCTGTAAAACTAAATATTCCTTTAATAAATCTTAAAGTTCCTTTAATGTCTTTAGGATCCCATTGTATATCTCTGTCTGGTCTTGCACTTGAAACTATAAAAGTTCTTGCAGTGTCTATTCCATATTTTTCTGAAACAGTATCAGGTAACACCACATTTCCTCTTGATTTAGACATTTTTTCTCCATCAGGACCTAATAACATTCCTTGGTGAAAAAGTTTTTTTGCAGGTTCATCAAAATTAACTAACCCAATATCTCTCAGGAATTTAGTATAAAATCTTGAATAAATCAAATGCATGCAAGCATGTTCAGCCCCACCGATATAAGTATCAACAGGACACCAGTAGTTTCCTTTTGATTTATCAAATATTTCTTTTTTATTTTGAGGATCTGTATATCTTAAAAAATACCATGAAGAATTAACAAAAGTGTCCATAGTATCTGTTTCTCTTACCGCCTCTCGGGAACATTTAGGACAAGTTGTATTTATCCAGTCTTTATTTGTTTCTAAAGGGTTTCCTCCCTCCTGGAAACTCACTTTGTCTGGTAGTTCTACTGGAAGATTTTCTTCAGGAACTGGAACCTCTCCACATTTTTCACAGTGTACAATAGGTATAGGAGTACCCCAATATCTCTGTCTTGAAATTAACCAGTCTCTTAATTTATAATTTACAGTTGCCTCTCCTAAGTTTTGTTCTTGTAAATATTCTGTGATTTTCTTTTTAGCTTCATTAGAATCAAGGTTGTTAAAATCCCCTGAATTAATTAATGCCCCGCCGCCAGTGTAAGCTTTGTTTTTATCTTGGTTGTTTTCTTCGGGTTTAATAACTTGTTTAATTTCAATTCCATATTTTTTAGCAAATTCATAATCTCTTTGATCATGTGCAGGAACTGCCATTACCATTCCTGAACCATATTCTGCTAAAACAAAGTTTCCTGTATAAATAGGGATTTTTTCATTTGTCATGGGATTAATTGCATATGAACCTGTGAATACTCCTTCCTTTTGTAATGCGTCATCTTCTGCTGTATCTTTTTCAGAAACTGATTTTATTTTTTTAAGAAATTCTTCAACTTCTGGTTTTTGTTTTTCAGAAACTAATTTCATAAGATTTTTATGCTGAGCAGAAACAACCATAAAAGTTACTCCAAAAATAGTATCTGGTCTTGTGGTAAATATTTTCCAGTTTTCTTTATTATCATTTTTATTTTCATTAGATTCCGGATATTCAACAGGAAATTCAATTTCTGTTCCATAGCTTTTTCCTATCCAGTTTTTTTGCATTGCTTTTGTTCTTTTAGGCCAATCCAAATCATCATTATTGTAAAGCTCATCTGCATATTCTGTAATTTTCAAAAACCATTGTTTTAGGTGTTTAATTTTAACTTCTGAACCACATCTATCACAAACTCCTCCTTGTGCTTGTTCATTTGCAAGAACTGTTTTACATGAAGGACACCAATTAACAGGAGCTTCTCCCCTGTATACAAGGCCTTTTTCAAACATCTTAAGAAAAATCCATTGGTCCCATTTATAATATTCAGGCCAGTGTGTTGCAACCATTCTTGACCAGTCATAACTTAATCCAAGTTTTTTCATTTGTTTAGTATAACTTTCAACACATTTTTCTGTATACTTTTTTGGATTTTCTCCAGCTTTTATAGCTGCATTTTCTGCAGGAAGACCTAAAGAATCATATCCCATTGGATGTAAAACATTATATCCCTGCATTCTTCTTGTTCTTGCAAAGATATCACCAATAACAAAATTTAGTGTATGGCCCATATGCAATCCTGAACCAGAAGGATAAGGAAACATAACTAAAGTGTATTGTTTTTCTTTATTATCATCTTTTTTAACCTGGAAAACCTTATTCTCATCCCAGGCTTTTTGCCATTTTTCTTCAATTGACTTAAAGTCTATTTCTTTATTTTCTTGTTCCTTATTTTCAGTTTCCATACTAGTAGTTATTGGATAATAGAAGTTTAAAATGTTTTTGTTGATTAAAAATAACTCAAAAAAACAATTACCGATCAATGTCTTTAAAGGATTTTCCTTTTTTCTTTAGGTCTTTTAGAACTTTAAACTTGTCTGTGAAAGTTTCTCTTTTTTCTTGATAAAATATTCCTGTAGGAATTTTTGTTTTTTCATCTATTCCATTGTAATCAAATTCTTTTGCCTTTTTCATTGCCTTATCCCAATCAGATTTATCATGCCCTTTTTCTTGTAAATCATATATTTTCTCTTTATATCCTTTATGAGGGTGGAATACAATACATGGCTGAAGAACCTCAATAAATGAAAACCCTTTATGTTTAAGAGCTTCTTTTGTTACTTCTTCTACTTGTTTGGTATCAGCAAAAACCCTTGCAACAAAACTAGCTCCAGAAGATAACATTAGTTTAATAG
>DATFJM010000089.1:0-9708 GCA_035269225.1 Candidatus Nanoarchaeia archaeon | reverse complement strand
GTTATGACACAATCTGATTTATTGCTTTCACATAGAGTAACATCTCAGCAGGATGTAAGTGCATTAGGAGAGATTATGCAAACTTACTTATTAAAAGGAATAAAGCAACAAATGGATGAACTTCCAACAGAAAAAGGTTCTGCAATTCTTCTTGATGACACTTCTGAAAGAATCTACTCTATGAGAATAAGGCCTCGTTTCACATGGCACGGAGGAGAAGCTCCTGTTGCAATTAAAAGAGAAAAAAAATTATAGCTTTGACGTAGTGTCATTGGCACGGTGAGTTTTTAGGCTTTATAAAATCCCAGAGTTAATTTATAGAAATCAAAGTCTTGAAACGAATTAGAGAAGCTCCTGTTGCAATTAAAAGAGAAAAAGGCCTATAATAGGAAATGTTTTAAATTCACACTGAGATTATTTTTCATGGATTATATGAAAATAGCAGAAAAATTTGGTAAAAATATATGGTCTGTAAAAAATAAGATTAATTTAAATGATCTTCTTTTATATGGTTCTGTGATAAAGGGAAAAGATAATCCCAAAGACATAGATTTATTGGTTTTACATAATAATTCTGTTTTAGATAGATTTCATTTTGAAACAATGTATAAAGAGATCCCTAACAAAGAAAAATATTTTATTTTAGCAAATTTATTGAAAAAACAAGTAAATATAGAAAAAATAATTTCTGATAAAGAAATACAAAAGACTATAGAAAAAAATATTTTGCATCCTCAATATCTTAATGTCTCTTTTTTTCATGATAAAGAATATAGAGAAAAATGGAAAAAACACAATAAAGTAAACAAGATACACAAGGTTGATGAACAAAGAAATTTTTTAAATGAAATATTTGAACAAGGAAAATTATGGAACCCTGAAACAGAAAAATATGACCTAAACATGGGTTCAAAATATAATATTGATTTTTAATAATTATTCGCAAAAATATTTATAATGTTACTGATTATTAGGGCATATGGGTAATTTATCAGAAAATAAAATATACAAAATTTTGGATATTGCTAGATTTGCACCAAGTTCACACAATACACAACCCTGGAAGTTATCTATTTGTAAAAACTGTGTTAAGGTTTTTCCAGATTTTGAGAAAGCATTAGATATAGCCGATCCAGATAACAGGGAACTTTTCATTTCATTAGGTTGTCTCATTGCAAATATAGGGGTTGTAGCAAATAAATATGGTTTGGGAGTAAAGATTATTTATTCAAAACAAAAAAACAATCCAATAAAAGTTTATTTTAAAAAATCTAAAAAAGAGTCTTTTAATATTTCAGAAATAAAACAAAGACGAACTAATAGAAATAAATATTCTCAAAAATCCCTTCCTGATGATTTGTTGGATAGTTTAAGAAAACTATGTGAAAAAGATGTTAATTTAGATTTTCTTACTGGTGAAAATAAAGAGAGTGTTTCAAAAATGGTTTATAAAGGAGATATACAACAATTTAGTAATCCCAAATATAGAAAAGAATTATCTCATTGGATAAAAAAAGGAGTTATGGGAGGGGGAAAAATTTATAACGCAATAAGCGCATTTTTTGTCTCAAATTTCAATCTTGGCAAATCAATAGGTAAAAAAGATTCATTACTTATAAAAAGTTCTCCAGTATATGCAGTTTTAGGAACTAAAAAAGACAGAGTAAGGGATTGGATAGATATAGGGATTTCATATGAAAAAATAGCTTTATATTTAACCTCTAAAGGAATTTCTAATCATCCAATGAACCAAGGATTATTAGAACTAAAAAATAACAGGAAGAAAATATCAAAAATGTGCAATAAGATGGATTATGCTCAATTTGGGTTTAGAATTGGTTATAGTGAAAAAAAGGACAAAAAATCCAGTACCAGATTAAAATTGGATGAATTATTTACTTCATCTAATAAACCTTAAAATCAACTCTTAGTCTTATCTTATAAGGAGCAAGTTCTCCTGCTTTTTTTGTATTAAGTATTTTTATTTTTCTTCCTGCTTTAGATGCTTCTTTTTTAATCTTATTTATTATATTTTGAATTTCATCTATTTTACAAAAGTCATAATAATAAATTCTTGTAGGTTTTTTATTCTTGAATATATTTATTTTATCAAAAAAAGAATAATTTTTACTTAACATAAATGCTTCTTTAAGAAAGGTATCTTCTAATTGAGGACGAGGCATAACAATAACATCAAAGCCTTTAAAATTCTCTTTTTTCTTTAATTTAGGTGCTTCTTTTTTAATATCTCCTTGGTTTAATTCAACCTTGTTTTTTAGTTTATTAAGCTCAATGTTTTGTTTTGCATATTTTACCGCCTCCTTATTTATTTCATTAGAAATTACTTCTGCTACTGAAGAATTTTTAGCAATTACAATTGAAAACGGTGCAACTCCTGCAAACATTACTAAAACCCTGTCTCCTTTTTGAATTTTATTTGAAATGTCTTTTCTTTCATTACTTAGTCTTGGAGAAAAATATGTTTTATCTATATTAAACCTAAATACACACCCATTTTCTCTGTAAAGAACTTCTTTATTTTTATCTCCCGCCAAGTGTTTTGTTTCCATTTTTCTTAGCCGCCCCCGGAATTTTCCTGATTTTTCTAAAACAGTTTTAATCTCTTTTCTTTCATCTAAGATTCCTTTTGCAAATTCTTTTTTCTCTTTTTCAGAAAGCTCTTCAGGGAAATTAACAATAGCGATATTTCCTAAAACATCATATGCTCTTTTTTGTTTATTATTTTTTTGGATTTTGTTTCCAGATTCTTCCATAATATAAAAATATAAACTCCTATAGATTAAAAGTTTTGTGTCTATAACAGAATATTTTATAAATCCCTGTTTATTCATTTTTTCATGGGGAATTTAAAAAGAAATAAAAAAAGAGGTTTTTTATTCTTGATCTCAACATTAGTAAGTATTTTTACATTAAGTTCTATTAAGGCTTATATGGGTTCTATTGGATATTTTGGGGGTTTTTCTTCAGAAGATGTTTTTCTTTTAGTGGCATTTGTAATAATTTTCTTTATAATTAATCTGGCTTTTTCAAGATTTTTTAAAGATTCCCAGGGTAAACCTCTTAAATCTGCATGGGTTCCTGCTTTAGCCTTATCTCTTGGAGCCACATATGGCTTATGGAAAATTAATTTTAATTTAGGAGATCTTTTATCTAATATAGGAATACCTACTGATTTTCTTAATATAATTGCTCCTATTTTATTAATAGGGTTTTTGATTTTTCTTGTAAAAAAATGGGGCTTTTCCAATATTTTATTTATTTTTGGGGGAGGATTGGTTTTATTAGGGTTATTTGAATTAATTTATCAAGATATATGGGTTATAGTGATAGGGATTATTCTTATTATAATAGGTATAATCATTAAAGTCTCAAAAGGAAATGAAGAGGATAGTGACTATAAGCCAGGTGCATTTGAAAAAGGCAGTAAAAAGGGAAAAACGACTTTACAGATAGTTTCAAGAGGAAGAGGGAAAACAAAACCTAAACAGGGTATATATTATTATAAAAAACCTAAAAAAGTTAAATTAAAGGCCATTCCAGAAGAAGGTTTTGGTTTTAATTATTGGAGAATTGATGGGAAAGCATATAAAAAGAAAACTGTAAAAATAAAAATGGATAGAGGACATTATGCAGCTGCTGTTTTTGGGAGATCAAGAGAACCAGAAAAAGGAACTCCTGAACCAGAAAAACAAAAAAGAGATAAATTATTGATTAAAGAAGCAAAAAGATACAAAAAGAAATCACAAGACCCGAAAAGTTCTTATGATGGAAGTTGGGCAAAATTTATTAGATATTTAAGGAAAAGGAGAATAGGAAAAAATGAAAACGATATTTGTAAAAGACTAAATCTTTCTCAAAAAGAGTTTCTTAACATATTTAATAGGTATGGAAGATTAAAATAAAAATCAACTTAAATGATAGTTTCAAAATAATACATTATTCATATTAAATTCCTTATAATCAAATCTATTTTGTTGAAAGCCTTGTAATTTTTTATTGGGTTTTATATTCTCTACTTACTAATATTATTTTACCTGATATTTGTAATTGAATTATTAGTAAAAGAAAAATTCTTAAAAGAGATTAATTAATGGAAATCATCTAAATTATTTATTGTTTAATTAATAAGAACAATGTTTTTAATTAGTTGGAATTATTTTGAAAAATTATTTTTACCCTTTATAACTACCTATCTGGTCTCCAAAGTATTCCCCTTTTTCTTTCGCTTTTCGCCTTTTCTTCTTTAAATTTTCTTCTAATTCTACTTTTTTCTCTTCATCATGCATTTCTTCACTACTTTCATATGTTCTTTGCCATGCTTTTATTTCCTGACCAAACTTCATAACCATTTTCCTGAATTTTGAATTCCAGAATGTAATAAGTATACTGAAGAATAATGTTACTCCTAAAATAATAGCTCCAACTGTAACTCCTTCTGCGCCTAAAGCTTGTCCTTCCATAAAAACACCTGTAATAATTTTGTAAACTAAAAATAGAGTGAAAAAAGCCCATAAAATTTTGACTAAAAGTATCTTCCCTATAGTTAATTTTCCAAAGTTAGTTACTTGATATGATTTTACTTTTCCTGTTTTAGGGTCTATATCTCTTTCTTTTTTAAGAGGAGATAAGATTGCAGCAGATGCTAACATCATAACAATGAATGGAACAGCTGAAATAAGAGCTAATCCTAATGCACTATAAGTAGACAACATAGCAAAAATTTCAGCAGGAGTAATATATCCTACAGCCAAATAACCAATTAGTATTGCAAATACCCATTGTAATCCAACAATATGAGGAATTCCTGTAATATTTAGAACTGAAAAAATAAGTAAAATAACAATTACAAAAAAGATTATTTTTGTTATATCCATCCCTGTTTGAGTAAAAGGATACTCTCCGTCTCCCACACTTACTGTGTTTTCTCCATCTCCAAAAACAGAACCATCTCCTCCAAAAATTTGATTACCTGTAATATTAGCTCCTTCTCCAAAATTAAAGGAACCTAATAATAAAAATGCCACAACAAATAATAAGACTGCTGTAATAGCCCATTTATTATTTTTTAGAAAAGTTTGAGTATTTTTTTTATTTTTTTTAGAATTTTTTTTACTACTCTTTTTTTTGGATTTCTTTACCATAAAATCTGTAAGATATTAGTATTTTTAAAACTATCGCAAAATTTATTCAATTTCTCTTTGTTTTTTTGGAAATATTTTTTCTATTAAAATAACTATCCCTCCTATTATTAAAGCAGCAACCATAGTAAAAAATAAACCAACGTAAGATTGAAAAATAGAGTATAGTGCTTGTTTTGTTATAAAAAAGATTGCTAAAAAACCAATTGCTAGTGAAAGTATTAGACGAACAGCTTTAGAATCAGGTATTTGTGCAGTGTTTAATATATAAAAAATAGCTAAGAAAATTAAAATAGCAAGACCATATTTAAAATAAACCATATCTTCTAATCCAATTCCAAAATTATTTGATACCATTTCAAAAAATGGATTTAAGAAATTAAATACTCCTATAAAATTCAATAAAATCAAAACCCCTATTACTATTAATAAAAAAATTAACGTCTTTTTCACTCTTTTCATGAAGTTTCTAAGAAGTATTTATTTATAAAACTAATCTTCAGATATCAGCAATAAATTACTTTTTGACTTAACTTTTTAAGGAATGCATAGGTTTATATACTCTTGATTATTATGTTTTTTCGTAAGGAGTCAATATGACTTCGGTCATGTTTGGGTCTTCGGATCTTATGAATTTTCGGATTCAGGTTCCTTACACTTATTTTTTAGAATTTTTTAAGAGGATCATTAATTATTTCAATGAAAATTTTTAATCTTTAGAATATTTTTCTATAATAGAATCAATAATTTTTTTTGAAGGAGTTTTGAAAAATTTCTTCCAGTCAATATTTTCTTTATCCTTGAGGCTATTTAAATAATCTTCAATTAAATAATAACCTATTGTATATCCTGACCATAGAGGGTATTTTCCTGTGCCGAAAAAGATTTCTCTATGAGATTTTCTGTCAGTTTTATATAATTTACTTTGTTCTTTAATTTCATTAAAAATCTCCATTGCTTTTTCTTTTGAAATTGCCTTTGTCCAGGGATCTCTTCCCCCTCCAATCTTTTCTTCTCTAAAATGTTCATTTAATCCTTCTTCTTTAAACATTCTTGAAGGGCTGCTATAAAGATTAGGTTCTTCTGATAAAGCATGACCTATTTCATGAGCAACTGTGTGTTGTATTGATTCTTTTTGTTTTTCTTTGTTTTCATGAGGAGGAATTTTTAGGTAAAAGATATTTTTATATGGTGTAGAACCTCCTGCACCATTCATTTTTTCTGAAATAAATTTACTATAGGTAGGAAAAGTAAAAATATATAATTTCTTTTCTAAAACAGAACTACATTTTTCTAATGCCTTTTTAATTTCTTCTATGTGTTCTTTATCACTTATTCTAAACTTTTTATTTTTCATCTCTTCATTAGACTTAAGACTCAATTCAAGAGATTTTTTGAAATATTCTTCTTTTATCCATCCACCATAACCAATATATCTGTTTGGTTTGGTTTGTTTTAAAATAGAATCAATTAATTCTTCTTTTTCAAGGTTAGCTTCATCTAAATAAGAATTTACTTCTACAGGAACATTGTTTATTTCAAATTCATATTTTTTCATGTTTGATAAATAGGAAAGAAGTTTTAATTATTTTTTCTTTGATTTTTATTAGCTTCTTTTGAAAATTTTTTAAGTGTTTTTAATCTAAGTACTTTCTCATTTTTAGTTTATCATCTTTGTTTGGATAGAAATTTTTCATAATATCTATTACATGAAAATTAAACTTAGTGTATAAGGAAATTGCAGGATAATTTTTTGCCCAGACATTTAATTCTATTTTATTACATTTTTTTCTTTTTGCAATTGATTCTATCTTTTTCATCATTTTTCTTGCCAAACCCTTGCCCTGAAATTTTTTCTTTATTGCAATATAATCAATATAACAAGTCTTTTTTCTTTTATCAAATGAAACAGCAAAATATCCTACAGAAGAATTATCCTCTTCTAAAACATAAACATCATGAGAATTTTTCTCAAATATTTCTTTAATCATTTCTATGGTTTGATCTTTAGTCTGTTGGTATTTTTTCAATTCAGAATTTTTATATTTAGAATTATGCTCTATTTCTGCAATTATATTAACATCTTTTTTATTTGCTTTTCTTATTTTCATTTTTACTTATCCAATCTTTCAATTATTTCATTAACTGCATTTTCAGGGTCTCTATTAGTAGTATTAATTTTTATTGTCTTGTTTTTTGGAAGAATCTTTTCATAAACTTTCATCATTTTCCTTACATTCTCAATACATTCTCTTTTACTCCTCTTTTTTCTTTTTTTGAATCTCCTTTCTATTTCATATAAATCAGCTGTTAGATAAATTATTTTATCAGGTTTTATTATATCCTTGGGAATTTTATTTATCTTGCCTTCTAATAAAAATTCATTAACTATATTTGAATAAATATATCTTTCCTGAACAACATCATTTTTCTCTACTAATTCTTTTATCTTTTCACTAAACTTTTTAACAAGACTTCTATAAAATTTCTGGTCATAAATAACACTTTTATCAGGCTCTTCTTCAATTTTAATCTGAGGAGAAACAGCACACAATCTTTCTTTAAGAAGCTTTGAAATACTTGATTTTCCTGAAGTATCCACTCCTTCAACAACATAAAATTTATTTCTGTTTTTCATTTTCATATTAAAATTGCGTATATTTATCTAAATCATCAAGAAGAGATTTGTCTCTTTTTCTTAAATATTTAAACATAATATCCATAAACATTTGGTTATCTCTTTTGTACTTTTCTTTTTTTGTATATGGTTTTTGATTTTCAATAGTTTTACAATAATCACCTTTCAAAACTTTAACTCCTTTTGGTACATTATTAATCTTTTTTCCTGCTTTGTAAGGATAGGCTGTAATCAAAATCAGTTTTCCATTTAAAGAAACCAATTCATATTCTGGTTTTGCTGGTTTATCTTGTAAAAAATCAACATCAATGTCATCAAACTCTTTTAGTTTTCTTTTAGGAGAAGAACCTCTAACAATAATAGAATCTGCATTAGAATATTTTTCCTTAATATAATCAAATATCTCTTTTTTTGAATTAAACTTTTTCATTTTACTTTATTAAACAAAAAACTCATTCTATTTTCTTAAATTTCATTATAATCCCTATAGCCTTGTTTTCCATTCCACTAAATGGCTTTTTGTATTTTTTCATTTTTGTGTATTTTTCATCTACAATCAGATTTTTTATCTTAGTCAAAACAAACCCTTTTTTCTTAAATAAATCAACATATTCTTCAATGGAATGGCAGAATTGGTCTGTTTTATATCCTTCAACCAAATAACCTCTGGCTCTTCCTGTTTCAAGATCAGCATTTTCTCTCAATATCTCAGGATGAAGATTTGAGATTACAACATCTGTTCCTTTTTTACTTGCTTTTGAGATTGCATTAATTGATTTCTTGAGATTTTTTATATGATCCAGGACAAGCATAGAAACAATTAAATCAAATTTTTTCTTTGGTTCATATTCTGTGATATCTGTTTGTTTGAATTTTATATTATCTCTAATACTTTCTTCTTTAGCTTTTTCTTTAGCTCTACGAATCATTGCAGGAGTTAAATCAATAGCTATTACTTTTGCCCCTCTCTTTGCAAGAGGAATTGTATATCTTCCAGTCCCACAACCAAAATCCAAAACTTCTTTTCTTTTCAATTTTTTAAAATCAATAAAATCATTAATTTCTTTTTCTTCAAGAACTGTCAGGAGATTATTTTCTTTGTCATACCTTTTAGCCCATAAAGAATATTGTTCTTTTGTTGGTTTGTATTTTCTTTCTTTTTTTACTTCCTGATTTCTAAACCACCAAAGTTTTTTTGTAATGTCATGAATAGATTCAGAAGTCCCTTTTTCAGTTACTTTTTTATAGAGTCTTAATAAATTCCACGCAAAAAGACCTACAGAATTTTCAATTTGTTTTTTGCTTCTTAATTTAACTGCTTTTTCCAAATAAGGAAGGCTCTCTTTTATTTTTTCTAGTTTCTCTTTTGTTTCTTTATATATTTGAGATTTCATTCTCGCCTCTTTTATATTCAATGCATGTGGAACATCTTTTTAAGGTTTGTTTTTTACTTTTCGATTTTCATTAAACAATAAATATTTTAAATTATATTGTTCTTATTTTTGTTATGGATGTTGAAAAACATACTAAAAAGGTGTATGATAAATTTGGTAAAGAATACCAAAGAAAGAGAATTTTTAATGAACTTGTAGAAGTTCCTTGTATGGTAAAGACCGTTGGAAATATTAAAGATAAAAAATTATTAGATATTGGTTGTGGAGCAGGGGTTCATATTAAGAAATATCTTAAAAAAGGAGCAAAATGCTGGGGAATAGATATTAGTAAATCAATGATTGAAATGGCAGGGAAAAATTGCCCTAATGTTGATTTTAAAGTAGGTTCAATGACTAAACTTCCTTACAAAAATTCTTCTTTTGATGTTGTAACAGCAAGCCTTAGTATGGATTATATTAAAAATCTTGAACCAGTTTTCAAAGAAGTTGCAAGAGTTTTGAAAAAAGGAGGAAAATT
>DATFJM010000088.1:0-3086 GCA_035269225.1 Candidatus Nanoarchaeia archaeon | reverse complement strand
ATAGAGGTATATATTTAGGTATATATGAAGGAGGGATAAAAGTGGATTTCAGAGATTGTAATAGAGTTTATGTTGAACAAAAAGTCCCTAAAAAGTATTTAGAGAGGGATGGCAGAATCGTGCAAAATCAGGACTTTTGAGACTTCTCGTTCACCGATTTTTAGAACCTCTACTTTTCGTGCAAGGCCATTTTTTGTTGTCCTTATATAATTTATGTAAATATTTAAATAGAAGCGGTAATTTAAATTATTAGTTCTTTCTTAAAAAAAGAGAGAATGAATGAATAAAAATGGGATTAGATAAATTAAAGAATGAATATGTATGTATTGAATTAAAAAATGGTTCTAAATACTTTGGAACATTAATTGAAATAGATACTTCTCCTGAATATTGGTCTTGGGTTGTAATTCAGGAAAGAAATAAATCTAAACCTCAGACTTTTGCTGATTCTGAAATTGTAAGAGTGGAGGTGTTAGAATGATAGAAATACCAAATTTCTACTTTCCAATAGGATATATTATAATCGGATTAATATCAGCATTTATATTTTGGGCTTTTACAGATGTTGGTGGTTGGAGTGAGGGGGGTTGTTGTCACCAACATAATATAATGAGTTTCTTCTTAGGATTATTATGGGTTATTATTTTACCTTTTTTTATTTTTATATGGGTAGTAGAAATTATTTGTCCTGGTCTTTTACCAGCACCAGAAAAAATTTTACCAGCACCAGAAAAAAATGTAGAGGAGGTTAGAAAATGACAGATGGAATACTTAATGTTAGGTATTGTAGGAAATGTAAAAAGGCTTTTGATATTGGAATTAATTATGATTTGTGTCCTGATTGTAGGATGACTGAATTAAATAAGAAATTGGATAAGTTTAGTGAAAAGAGGAGGTGAAAAATGATACAAATTAGATTATTAAAAGATTGGAAAACAAAGAAAGCAGGTGATATTATTAATATTTCTGAAAAAGGTGCTAAATCATTTGTTAATGCAGGAGCAGCTGAATACTTAAATAATAGTAAAACTCCTACAAAAAAAGAGAATACAGAAAAGAATAAAGAAGAAAAGGGTGTAGAAAGTGTAGAAAGTGTAGAAAGTGTAGAAAGTGTAGAAGCTTCTACAGATTCTACATTCTACACCTCTTCTTTACAAGGCATTTTTGGAGAAACTACAAAAGAAAAAATATTAAGGTTTTTGTATGAAAAAAATAAGCCATTTGTCTTCGCTGATGTTGCCCAAAATATAGGGGTAAAAGAGAAGACTATTAGGGATACAATTAATAGGTATAAGTCATTTTTTTCTGTAGAATACAAAAAGGGTGTAGAAAGTGTAGAATCCAAACCCCTAAAATGTGTAGAATTATCAGACCAAGCAAAAGACGAAATCCAAAGAAGAATTGATGAAAAAGAAGCAGAAATTGAGCAAGAAAAGGAAAAAGAAAGACAAAAAGAGAAAGAAAAAGAGAAAAATAAGAAATTTAAAGAAGAATTAGACAAATTTTTAAAAGAAATAACCATTCAAAGAAAGAAAAAAACCGTTTATTTGGATTTTCAGGAACTTTCAGAGTATAATCATTTGCTTTCAGATACATTATTAGAAAATCCAGAATATTTTATTAGGATTTTTAAGGAAAAATTCAGTTTTAATATTCATTTAAGGATAAAAAATACTCCCAAAAACCTTGAAAAATCCATTCAAAACATAAGAACAAACGATAAAGGCAAGTTAATATCATTTTATTCAAGAGTTGCAAGTAGAGGAGATGTAAAATCTGTGGCTACTTCTATAAAGTTTGAATGTCCTTCTTGTGGAAATGTTATACAAATACCTCAAAACTACAGAATAGGAACATTTGAATATCCAAAAAAATGTTCTTGTGGTAGAAAAGGAGGTTTTAAGATAAATGATATTAATGAACAGGATGTTTGTATGCTTCAGTTAGAGGATTTACAGGAAAAAACAGACAATCCATATTCTGCAAGGGTTAAATCTGTAATTATGAATTCCTTAGCAAGTAATGAAAATATAGAAACATTTTCTCCAGGAAGTGAAATAAAAACTATAGGAATACTTAAAAAACTACCCAAATATAAGCAAGGAAAAGAATTATTATACTCTGATTATATTTTTGAGATTATAGATGCAGAACAATCAGAAAAAGAAATAGATTTGGAGGAAATTTCTGATGAAGAAATAGATATTATAAATGAAATCTCTGCTAAAGTTGATGAAAATGGGTTAGATACCCTTTGTAATAGCTTTTCTCCTGATGTTTATGGATTAGAACATGTAAAAAAAGCAATTATGATGCAATTAGCTAATAAAAGAAATATAAAAAGAGGAAATACTGAAAGAAATAAATCCAATATTCTATTAATAGGAGATCCAGGTAGTGCTAAAACTGTCGTAACTGATTTTGCATTAAGAATTTCTACAGGTTCAAGGAAGGCAATAGGTGGTTCAAGTTCAGCTGTAGGAATCACTGCTTCTGTAGTAAAAGATGAAGATGATTTGGGTGGTTATAGAGTAGAACCAGGTGCTATGGTTTTGGCTAAAGATACATTTGTTTTGGATGAAATGAATAATTTAAACGATGAAGATAAACCAAAAATACAAGAAGGAATGGAATCTCAGACAATAACAGTAAATAAGGCTACAATTCATGCTATTATGCCTGTTACATGTGGAAATATAGGAATAGCAAATCCAAAATATGGACATTTCAAAGAAGATGCAGAAGAATCAATACAAGAACAATTCAATATTCCAACACCAATTTTAAACAGATTTGATACTGTTTTTGTTGTAAGGGATTATGTAGATTATAATACAGATAAATTAATTGCTAAAAGAATGTTAAAAAGAAAAAGAGGACTTATAAAACCCGAATACGGAGAAGATATTTTAAAGAAATATTTTGCCTTTGTTAAACAACAGGAAGACCCTGGAATGACAGATGAAATAGAGGATTTTTTTGCTGAATTATATGCAAAATCAAGACCAACCTATAATCAAGGAGTAAAAATAAATCCTCGTTTCATATCTTCATTAAGTAGAATGGCTATTGCTTGTGCAAAAATG
>DATFJM010000087.1:0-12704 GCA_035269225.1 Candidatus Nanoarchaeia archaeon | reverse complement strand
ATCAAAAAACCCCCTAATAAGAATAAAAGAATCTGACTTGTTAATGTCATTTCTGTACTAAGCGAAAGATTTATTTTTAATAATTCAATTAAGAAATAACCAAAAAGGAATAATCCTCCTGAAATAAGTGTCGAAATTAGTAAAAAGTCAATTGTTTTTTTTGTTATTATGTCTGTGTGTTTATAATTAAAAGCTTCCTTAAAAAGAGTTTTTACATCAGACCAAAAATAGATTAAAGCAGCAAAAAATGTCCCAAAATGTAAATAAAGTGCCTCCCTTATAAATGCTTCAAGATTAATTTCTGAATGATTAAATATAACTGTTTTAATAAACAACAATATTCCTTCAGAACTAAATGGAAGCCACTCCACAACTCCCTGGAATATACCCAATACAATTTGTTCTAAAAAAGACACCATAGAAATCTCTTGTTTTAATTATTAATAAACTTTGTTCTATTCTCCCCATTTTTCAAGAGCTTGTCTTAATTCTTCATAATCTCCTGCATATTCTTTTAGAGATTTGTTTTTTAGAGTAGCGTCTACTGCTTGCCTCATTGCTTTAGCTCCTGCACGAGTTCCTTTTGGATGGCCATGTATGCCGCCTCCGGCCTGAATAACAACATCCTTTCCCATAAGTTTCATTATTTTTGGTACTAATCCAGGATGAACTCCTCCTGAAGCCACGCCCAAAACAGGTTTAACTTTTCCCCAATCTTGGGCAAGATGCTCTTTTGTTTTTTTAGTAAATTCTTGTTCCATCTCTTTTTCAATATGCAAAACCTCGTCAGCCTCTCCAGACATTTTACCATAAGCAGCCCCTATGTGTAAAGTATCAACACCAACCATTCTTGATAATTGTGCAATAACTTCCATAGTCATCCCATGCTTTTCAAATCTGTCCATCATTGCATGTCCTGCTCTGTGTGCATGAATTGGCAATTTTGTATGATTCCTTGCTGTTTGTAATGCACTCCAGCCAAGAGTTAAGATATCCAACATTATGTAATTTCCTTTATTTTTTTCAACAAATTTAATTCTCTTTAACATTTCTTCAGATTCTGCTGTACAATTAGCTAAATATACTTTTTTCTCACCAGTTTCTTTTTCAGCTTTTTTCATTGCTTTTAATGTTAATCTTACTCTTTTCTTGAACTGATTAAAATTCTGACTTGTTAAATTCTCGTCATCTTTAACAACATCACAACCTCCCATCCATGCCTCATATGCTGTTTTTGCATGTTCTTTAGAATCTAAGCCCACCTTAGGTTTTACAATTGTTCCAACCAAAGGCCTATCATGAACTTTTAGATATTTTCTTACACCTTCAATTCCATATTGAGGGCCCTTAAATGATTTTAACATTTTTTTTGGTAAGTTAATATCTTCCCATCTTAACCATTTAGCAGCTTTCATACCATAAACATTTCCTCCAATAGAAGACATAATACAAGGAAGATTACCTAATTCAAATAATTCAATAGGATAAGCAATTCTGCATCTTTTATTTCTGTTATCTAAATAATAAACTTTTGGAGCTAACTTTTTTCCTATTTCAGGTTTCATTGTTTTAACATCAGTCCATGTTCCAACACTGGATTCTCCAGCAACCATAGAACAAACATCTTTGAATGTGTAATCTTTGTTAGGAGTTACTTTAAACTGACACACAACATCAGTTTCTTTAGGATTATATTTTAAATCTACAAAATTTTTATAGTTGGTTTTCATTTTTCCTCTTTTTATTTATCTTTGTTTTCAGAGATAGCAGTATCAATAACTTTTTTAACATCTCCTGAAAAAACCTTACTTGCTTGCATAACCTCTATCCCTTTTATCTTCCCTTCTTTATCAATATCAAAAACAATTCCTTTAGGAAACTCTACGCTTTTCCAATACTCTCCGGAATCATTCAATTCAATATTCAATATATCTTCTTCTTTATCGTACCATTCCATTTTAATCAAGCCAAAAGGCAGTTATTATTTTGATTTTGTTTTCTTGTTTTTTGTATACTACTTTTAAAATCCTTCCCGAAGGAGGAATTTTTGATATTGCATTTAAAACATTAGGCCAATGCTTATCATTTAATTCATTTGAATTTAATATTGCATATTCTATCATATTGTCTGTAATATCTTTTCTGTATTTGTTCTTCTTTTTCCAATGTTCTGATTTAACAAATTTCATCAGATATTTAAATTTATCTTCCTCTTTTTTCTATTATTGGAATATTGTATTCTTTATAAAGATTTTCTTTAACTTTATAGTTGAATAATTATTTTTCTAATTTCTCTAATATTTTCAAAATTTCAGGGATTTCTTTAATATAATAATCAGGTTTTTTATAACTCCATTTTTTTGTTTTGCCTTTTTCTCCCACTAATAAGGTAGTTATTCTTACTGCATTAGCACCTTCTATATCTGTATCTTTATTATCTCCTACCATGATAGCTTCATGAGGGGAAACATCTAATTTATTTAAAGCAAGTAAAAACATAATTAAATGAGGTTTTTCACTTCCAGCTTCTTCTGAAGTAACTAAATAATCAACATATTTATTTATTTTTAAATGTCTTAATTTTCTTAATTGAATATGAGTTGTTAAATCAGTAACAAGTGCAATCTTGTATTTTTGTTTTTTTAATTCTTTAAGAGTTTTTAATACACCTTTTTTTAGTTTCATTTCTTTGAGAAAATTATTCCAATAAGCATCATATAAATCTAAAGTTTTTTCAGATTCTATTGTTTCATGTGTTTTCTCCAGGAGTCTTTGAAAATATAATATTCTATTATGTGAAGAAGCAGTCCCTTCTAATTCTCTTTTAATTTCTTTTTTTGAGGTTTCAAATAATTCATTAAATCTTTTATAAGAAATCTTTAATTCTTTTTTTAATTCATTATAAACAGCTTTTAAACCTTTTTTATGGCATGGTTCATAATCATACAATGTATCATCTAAATCAAATAAAACAGCTCTTTTCATTTTTGTTTATTAGTCTTTTTCTATTTTTATATAACAATTAGTTAAATTCAGCTTATAAATTTTACTTAAAATCATCTGCAAAAAATTCATAACCTCCTATTAAAGCAAAAGTTGAAAGAAAATACCATATTATAACATCATCTAAAGGAAATGTTTTTCCAAATAATTTAACAGGAAGTAGATATTCTCCAGGCCACCACCAACTACCTATTTTTAATGAAACAACTTCATAAACAAAAAACACTATAGCAAAAAATAAAACAGGTAAAAGAGATTTTTTTATTAAATGAGTGTTAAAACTGAACATTATAATAGAAGGAATAATCAAGGTTATGAGGGCAAGAGTCGAATAATTCATACTTGCTATTTCTGGATTATAAAAATATAAACTAAATATTATTAAAGAAAACAAAGAAAACATTACTATTAAGTATTTGAATTTTTTTGAAATTTTTTTTGTTGTGTCTTTATCTACAAAATACTCATAAAAAGACAATATAAAGAAAAAATTAAGAAAAGCAAAAAGAATATTCTCTAATGGAACTAATCCAAAAAGTCTTGGAAGTACAGATTGCACATCCCATGAATTTGCTAACCTGCTTGCAAGTTCTGCAGCAAATGCAAATAAAAAAGTAGATACTATAGAAAAGATAAATACTTTTTTTCTTGATTTATGTAACCAATAAAAATTAACTAGTGCAGGAGGCAATAAAACAATAAGAATAGAATAAATATAAAGGGGTTTTGTTATAAGAACAATTAGGCAAGCAATTAGAACATATGCTAAAAGAAAAATAATTCTTTTCTTTTTTATTTTTGATTTTGGAAACACTTTACTTTTTTATATTATTTAGACTTTAGTTAATTTAGAACCACTAGAAGTATCAATTATTTTATAGCCTTCCGCCTGGATTTCATCTCTTAATTTGTCAGCTTTTTCAAAATTCTTTTCTTTTCTTGCTTTTTCTCTTTCTTTTAACATATTTTGTATTTCATTAGGTATTTTTTCTCCTACTTTTTGAGAAGAAATTAAGTCCAATGCAAAAACTTCTTCTATTTTTTTAATTGTCTGGTATTTTCCTATTGCATTTTCATCTTTAATCAAATTCCATAAAACTTGCATTGCTTCAGGAGTATTTAGATCATCATTTATTGCTTCTTGAAATTTTTCTAAATATTCTTTGTTAGTTTTTCCATCATCTTTTATTTTTAACATATTTTCTTTTAATCTTTTGTAAGCATTTTTTGCAGAATTAAGATTTTCAAAAGAAAAAACTAATGGTTTTCTGTAATGAGTTGTTAAACATAAATACTTAAATTCCATTGGAGAATAACCTTTATCTATTAATTCAGACAAAGTAATTATCCCTCCTTTGCTTTTACTTAGTTTGCCTTCTTTTAAATTTAAAAATCCTGAATGTAACCAGTATTTTACCCATGGTTTTTTTCCATAAGCAGATTCAGATTGAGCAATTTCATTAGTATGGTGTATTTGTATATGGTCCATTCCTCCTGTATGTATTTCAAACTGTTCTCCCAAATATTTTGAAGACATTGCAGAACATTCTATGTGCCACCCAGGATATCCTATTGCCCAGTTTTCACCAAGACCAGAAACAATTTCTTTAGGATCCCATTCTTGTTGTCTTTTTCCTGGTTCTTTAGAAAATTTCCACAAAGCAAAATCAGTTTTATTTCTTTTTTCACCAATATCAATTCTTTTTCCACCTTCAACCCCCTCCAGGTTTATATTTGCTAATTTTCCATAATCATCTAATTTAGAGGTATCAAAATAAATCCCATCATTTGTAAAATAAGTATAACCTTTTTCCCAAAGAGTTTTAACTAATTCAATTTGTTCTTTAATATGGTCTGTTGCCCATGCCCATTTATCTGGTTTAGAAAAATTAAGTTTTTCTAAATCCTGCTTAAACACATTAAAATAATGTTGTGCAATTTCTTTAGCTGATTTATTTTCTTTTTTAGCAGAAACTTCCATTTTGTCTTCTCCTTCATCTTGGTCAGAAGTTAAATGCCCAACATCAGTTACATTAATAATATGATTAACTCTAAATCCATTAAAAACTAAAACCCTGTATAAAACATCTTCAAAAATATATCTTCTTAAATTTCCAATGTGCTGATACCAATAAACAGTTGGTCCACAACCATAAAAACCAAGTTCTTTTTTTTCAGGATTAATTAAAGAAAACTCTTCTTTCTTTCCAGACAGAGTATTATATAATTTCAAAACCATAAATCCCTTATACAAATAAACTTTAAAAAATTAAGTATTAAAATAATCCACCACCAGAAACAATTTCTACATCAATATTTCTTGTTCCATAATCTGGTGAATTTTGATTAGTTATATCAATCTTATATCTTATTAAACAAAGAGGTGTTGTTTCAGGTATACTTAGTCTTACTTCTTGGGCGGGCATTGTTTTACCTGAAATAACTTTTATTCCACTACCCTCACTACCTAACTGAATAAGATTCATGGCTTGTTCACTATTCATCTGACAGTTTCTTCCTGGTTCAGCACTAATGGAATAACTATAAATTTTTTCGCTTCTTCCTGTATTTTTTACTGCAAATGCAAAAGAACCAGTTTCTCCTTGTGAAATAGTTACTGGCTGAGATTGAGGGATTGTAACAAAATCTGTTCCTTGGTCTGTAAATAACTGATTAATCTGATTTTGTACTTGTTGATCTACTTGGTCAACAACATTAGTACTTGATTGAAATATCTTTTGAACAAGAAAAACACCTAAAACCAAAACACTCATAAGTAAAACAATAGTAACAATAGTACCCACAGACATTTCCATAGCACCTTTCTTATTTTTCGATAATAGACTTTTCATTTCCATTTTTATGCTGCAGGAATCTGACTCATATTAGTTGAAAATAAGACAACAGTCAGTATAAAAATAACAACCCCTATTATAATAGCAATTATATTTAATCTTTTAGACATTCCTTGCAATCTTGACTTCTCCTTACTTGTCTGGCTTAGCCCTATTATACCAAGAATAACACCTATAATAGGAGAGAAAAAAGCCATAACAACACCAACAATACCTAAAATATAACTAATAAGATTTTTTTGAGATGTTTCTAAAAATCCTTTTTTTATTGCTTCTTTTTTAACAGGTTTTTTTTCCTGGGTTTCTTCAGAAGTTTCTTTTTTCTTAGATTCTTTTTTTGTTGTTTTCTTTTTAACCATTTTTCACCAATCTTTTAATTCTTAAATATTAAATAAAATAATCTTTATAAATATTTCCCTAATTAATAAGGTTTAAAAAATAAAACCCCTAATTATTTTTATGAAAAAGAGATACAGACCAGGAATATTTATTGTTACTTATGCTAAAACCAATAAAGGAATAAGGTATGTGGTATTAAAAAGAAAAAAACATTGGACTGGATGGGAGTTTCCAAAAGGAGGCATTGATTCCGGAGAAGATGTATATGAAACAGCAAGGAGAGAGATAGAAGAAGAAACAGGGGTTAAAGCAAAAAAGATAATTGATTTTAATGAAAAAGGAAAATACCATTATAAAAAAGCTTTTCCAGACAGACCAGATGTTGTAGGACAGACATATCATTTATTTGCAGCAGAAATACCTAAAAAGAAAATTTCAGTTGATGAGGGAGAGCATTTTTCTGGACAGTGGATGGATTATGAATCAGCAAAAAATAAATTAACCTTTGAAAATCAAAAAGATTGTCTTGAAAAAGTAAATAACTGGTTATTAAAATTAAAAAGGTTTAGAAGTTTTAAAACCCCTTCAGGAAAAATTGTTTTTGCTGGAAAAGATAAAAAAACAAATGAGGAATTAATAAATAACTCAGAACCAGATGAAGATGTTTTTCATACTGAAGAATCAGGAAGTCCTTTTTGTGTTGTAAAAAAATTGCCAGTTGAAAGTCCTTTTAATAAAAAACATCCCACTAAAGAAGATTTAAGACAGGCAGCTATATATTGTGCTTCAAAAAGTCAGGATTGGAGAGATAATAAATCAGATGTAGTTGTTCATTGGTTTTTAATAAAAGACACTAAAAAAACAAAATCTCTAAAAAACAAAACAGGGACATTTAGTGTTGATAATTTTAAAAAATTAAAAATAAAGAAAAAAGAGATAAAAGAGTTTATAGAAAATAAAGAATAAAACATGGTAAGAGAGGGAAAAGAAATTTCAAAAATAGTTCAAAAAGCTTATGACAAGGCACTTAGTATGGAAGATAAAGCAAAATCATTAAGTTACCTTGATAAGACCTTTAATGGATTGGAAAAAGCAGGATATGATATGTCAGAAGAAAAAGAAGTTTATTTTGGAGTTGTTATGGAAAAAATACTAGAAGAGGGTATCTACATATCTGAAAATGAATATCCTGGAAAAGGGATTAAATTAATAGGAGATAGTTTTAAAAGAATAAAAAACGAAGGTTATGATATAACAGAATACGAGTGGATTTATTTTGATATGTTTGAAGATTATTTAGGAGTGAATTTAAGTTAAAATGCAATCAGTAAAAGAAATGCAGCTTGGAAAGAAAGGACTTACTGAAGAGTTTATTACCGGATTAAAAGAACAATTTGAAAATACCAAAAATATCAGAATATCAGTATTAAAATCATGTTGCAGAGATAAAGAACATTTTAGAGAAATAAAAGATGAATTATTAAAAAAATTAGGTGGAAATTATAAAGCAAGAACTATTGGATACAAAATAATTCTAAAGAAACAAAAATCAAAAGCAAGGTAAAAAAACTTGTTTTTTTCTAAACAAATAAATTTATAAACTCTTTTTACAGCCTTTTTCCAAGGTTAATTGCTTTTTAGCAATTCTAGCTCTGAAAAGGGCCCTTAAACATTGAAAATAAGATTAAAATGGAAAATAAAAAATTTAATCCAGTATATGAATTAGATCCTCAGGAATATAATCTAAAACTAGCTGAGGCTTTAAAATCTGTAGAAGAATTTAAACAACCAGAATGGAGTTATTTTATTAAAACTTCTTCAGCTAAGGAAAGACCTGTTGATGATGAAGATTTTTGGTATAAAAGAGCAGCTTCAGTTTTAAGGCAGATATATAAAACAGGAATAATTGGAGTAAATAAATTAAAAATAAAATATGGAAGCAAAAAAAATAAAGGCCATAAACCAGAACATTTTAGAAAGGGTTCTGGAAAAATAATAAGATCAATTTTACAACAATCTGATAAAGCTGGTTTTACTGAAATTGCTAAAAACATTAAAGGTGTTAAAAGTAAAAAACCAGGAAGAAAACTTACTTCTAAAGGAAAAGAATTTTTAGAATCAATTAAACAGGAAAAAAAATAACCAATAAAAAATAATAAAATGTCAAATAAAAAACAAAAAGCAAAAAAACTGAAAAAACAAACCCTTGCAAAACAAAATAAGAGAACAAAATGGGCTCCTGCTTGGGTTGTATTAAAAAAATTTGGAATGGGTAAAAGAGTTCACCCCTCTGTTATAACTAGAACAAGAAGGAATTGGAGAAGAACAAAATTAAGAACAAGACCTTATAAAAGAAAAAAAGCTCATTTAGGTTAAACTATATTAAAAATATAAAATGACAGAAAAATAATCTTTTCAAAAAAGATTAGACAAAACCAAAAACAAAATGACAGAAAAACAAAAAAAACAACAAGTAAGTAAAGAAAACAATCTTACTAGAGAGTATACTATCCCACTTAGAAAAAAATTTAGTGTTGTTCCAAGATATAAAAAAGCAAACAGAGCAGTTAAAGCAATAAAAGAGTTTCTTGTAAGACATATGAAAGTAAGAGACAGGGATTTAAGTAAAGTCAAATTAGATAAATATCTTAATGAATATATATGGTATAGAGGAATAAAAAGACCTCCTGCAAGAGTTAAGGTTAAAGCAATAAAAGATTCTAAAACAGGAATAATAACAGTTAGCATGATTAATCTTCCTGAAAAAATAAAATTCAAAAAACAAAGAGAAGAGAAAGCCAAGAAAACAGCTGAACAAAAAGCATTAGAAAAGAAACAAGCACAACAATCAATGGTTCAAAAAGCAAAACAACAAATGCAGGACAAACAAGGAGAAAAACAAACAAAAGAAGAATCTCAAAAAACTGAAGATAAAAAAGAAACCAAAGAAACAAAATCAGAAACAAACAAATCTGAAAAACAAGAAAAGCCAAAAGAAGAAAAACCTAGTGAGAATAAAAAAGAAAAAACAAAAGAACCAGAAAAAACTGAGGAAAAAAAGGAAAATGAAAAAACTCAGGAGAAAAAACCTGTTAAAAAAGAATCTAGTGGAAAAAAGAAAACAACAAAAAAAGAATCAACAAAGAAAAAATCTTCTTCAAACACAACTAAGAAAAAGAAAACAGAAAAGAAAACTTCTACAACAAAATCAACTACAAAAAAGACTTCTAATAAATAATTTTTATTTTGATATTTTAACTAAAATGAATAATCAAATTCATTATTCCTACAAAAAACAAAATAAGAGTTAGTAATAATTGAATAATAGCAAATAAAATAACCTTTTTCCCTTTTATTTTTCCTGAGGTAACAGATAAAGGGGGAGCAAAAAAATCCCACTCACCTTTTTTTAATAAAATAATTGCAGAATATCCTAAATAACCTCCAATTAATAAAAGAACAATTCCTACAACCCATCTGTGTTCCTCAGAAATAATTATAGAAGATATTAAAATAACAAGAACAATAAACGCCTTCCAGTCATTTTTAGAAACTATTTTTGGATTATTGCCCATTTTACATAAAAATAAAAGAAAAAAGAGTTTTTATTTTTTTCTTTAACAAGGTTATTAAAGAGAATGATTTAAATCTTATTACCCTTTACAAAGGAATTTATTTAATGTAAGGGGTAAGATTTATAAGGAAGGCTTTATTGTATTCTTTATGGTATATTTATACAAAAAAATCATTCAAGGAAAGCCGTATTATTATTTGAGAATATCTAAGAGAGCAGGGAAACGGATAATTACAAAAGATATTGCATATTTAGGAAATTCTATTTCTCAAGCCAGAAAAAAATTAGACAATCTTTCTCAATATAAAGACCAAATAAGAAAATCTTACAATAAGATACATAAATTTTTAGAGTCAAACCATTATTTAGAGAAAGTTAAGGAATCCAAATTAAAAAAAGATTCTTTTCTTGAAGAGAAGAAAAAAGAAATTGAAGCCTGTAAATTGCATTTTAATTCTGAATTCAGAAGACTTGATTCAAAAACAAAACAGGAAATTTACAAACATTTTGTAATAGAGTTTTCATTCAATTCTACTTCAATAGAAGGGAATACAATAACCCTTAAACAAGCAAGAGATCTTTTGGAAGAGGGAAAAACACCAAAGAATAGAACTCTTAGAGAAATATTTGATTTGCAAAATCAGGAGGAAGTATTTTTTGATTTGCTAGATTCAAATGATGAAATTGATCATAGATTTATTCAGAACATTCATAAAAAACTAATGAAAAACATCGATAAAAGAACAGGATATAGGACAAGAGATGTAAGAGTTATAAAAGCAGGATTTAAATCCACTCCTGCATGGTATGTTAAAACAGACATGGATTTGCTATTGGATTGGTATAAAGAGAATAAAAATAAGCTACACCCTTTTGTTTTAGCTGTTGGTTTCCATCACAAATTTGAAAAAATTCACCCTTTTATGGATGGTAATGGAAGAACAGGCAGGATGATTATGAATTATATTTTAATGAAAAACAAGTACCCTCCTGTTATTATAAAAAATAAACTAAGACAAGAATATCTTGATGCACTTAAAGAAGCAGATAATTCTAATTTAAAAGAAATCAATAAAGAGGATTACATAAGATTAGTGGTGTTTGTTTCTAATGAATTAGTCTCATCTTACTGGGATATTTTTCTTTAACAAGGTTATTAAATATTTGTTTATTTTATTAATTATGGTAAGAATAAATCTAATTCATCCAAAATATCTAACAGACCAACATCTTATTGCAGAATACAATGAAATTTTAATGTTATTGGGTTATGTAAAAAAACATTCAAATGAAGAAGAAAAAATAAAAAGTAAAAAAATCCCTGAAAAATATTGTTTAGGAAAAGGTCATATTTTGTTTTTTAGTAATAAATTAAAATATCTTAAAAAGAGATTTAATAAAATAAAAAAGGAACTCAGGAGGCGGAAATTTAAACCATTGAAAAAAATTAGTTTATCAAAGTTTAATAAATCTCTTTTAAAAGACTGGAAACCACAGGGAGGAGACAAAGAAATAATAAAAAAAAGATTAAGATATAAAATAGGTTTAAAGCCAGATTATTACACCTATCACAGTGAAAAAAAGCCAAAAAAATTTTATTATGAATTAATTAAAAAAGCAGAGTAAATAATAATATATATTAGAATAATCTTTAAATAATATATTAAAATAATACTCATATGGGTCTTGAAGATATCAGAGAATTGGATATAGAAAATGATTTAGATGAGGTTAATGAAAAACTAAATCAGGGATGGGTTCTTGTAGATATAATAAGGAAAGAAAAAAAGATACCTTACAATAAAAGAGAACTTATTGAGAAATTTAATTATAATCCAGATCAAATAAAGAATGTTATTTATAAGGATATAAGAGAAACACAATATTTATTAGGAAGATTAAAGGAATAGTTTATTCTTTATTGTAGAATTCAGGAGACTGAAACCTAGTTAAAGCACATTTTGTAGCATCTTTAAACTCATTAACTCTATTGTAAAGTCCTTTTGATAATAAACCATTTGTTCCGTCATATTGTCTTAAATTTCCTTTAGTATCATTCATTAAATCTTTTATTAAAGGGCCTAATTCTTTACCTGCTTCAATCTTCTTTTGTATGAAATAGGGTAATTGCATTTTTGCACTTGATCCAATCCCCTTTTTTCCTGAACTATCTAAAATAACAACCATCCCCCCTAAAAACATCCCATAGTTATTACTGTCTACATAACCTTCCATCCCAACATAAAAATTAGCATTAGGATATTTTTTTCTTGCATTTTTAACTCTGTTAAATGCTCCTTCAATACCTTGTGATTCAGTAAAAGGTTGTTCAGAAACACCAGAAGGAAATTTTTCTCCAATTATGTTTATATTTGAATAAACCTGATTAAAAACATCTTCAACAGCTTGTAATTTTGCTTTATTTTCAGTACAAACAACAATCTCAAGAGAATTTTCTTTTTCCATAATGAATTTTTCTTTCACTAGTTTAAAAATATTTACAATGTATAAAACAATAATTTTAAAACCACAATAACTCTTGTTTTTTCATGGTTAATTTAAAAAAAATTAAAGAACAAAAAACGACTGAAGAATTATTGAATTTTGGAATTTTAAATATAGATAAACCTATGAGAAAAACTTCTTTTGAAATTTCAGATTATATAAGAAAAAAAATCGCAGAGTTACATGGAATTAAAAGTAAAAAGAAATCAAGAAAAACATCTCATTTTGGAACCCTTGATCCTCAGGTAACAGGTGTTCTTCCTGTGGCTCTTGGACGAGCAGTCAAGTTGACTGGGTTTTTTATTGGAGAGGATAAAACCTATGTAGGAGTGGGAAGATTTCACCAGCCTGTAGAAATGGAAAAATTACAGGAAAAAATTAATGAAAAATTCCTCGGGGTGGTGGTACAAAAACCTCCAGTTAAATCA
>DATFJM010000086.1:0-5104 GCA_035269225.1 Candidatus Nanoarchaeia archaeon | reverse complement strand
CTCTACTTTATCTGTTAATCCTTCTATATATGATTTATCTGCAACAAACTCAACAGCTTTTCTTGCAAATAATTCCTTATCTATTTCATCTCCCTTAATCCAAACAACACCATTTTGTCCTACTGTTACTTTACATCCTGTTCTTTCTTTTATTAATTTTATCATACTTCCTTCTTTTCCAATTATTCTTGGAACTTTATGAGGGTTTATTTTAAACACAATCCCTTCATTTATTTTCCCAAAAAAACCTGATTTTATACTTAGTGAAGCACCTAATCTTCCTAATCCTGTAATCTTAAAAATACCCATATCTCCTAAATCCATTACCTCATCTAAAGCATTCTTATTAACATACATTGGAACTTCTGTCAAAGATAAAAAAGCAGTTTTCGGAGTACCTATATCAATAACCCATCCTCCTTCAGTAAGCATTACAACTTTTCCTATAACTACATTTCCTGCTCTTGGATTGTATGGTCCTGATAAAGGAATAACTCTCACAAGATTATCTGATTTATCTGCTAACCCATATCTCAAAGCCATTATTCCTTCTTCCTGTTTTTTAGTCCCATCTCCAGGAAGAAAATCATCTCCTTGTACTATTATTTCCCCAGGAACAACTACTTCTCTTTTCTGGGTTTCATTTTTCTGTGTTTCTTCTACCATTTTAATTTAATTTTTTGATTCTTTTTATATCTTTTGGATTATTCCTTTAATTCTTCTGTTGTAGCAGCCCCATGTGTTACTGAGTTTAATTTATCAAAAAAGTCCATAATAATTCCAGAAGGAACATTTACTGTGACTTCTAAACTACCATCATTTTGCCAATTTTCTGCTTCCTTATATTGATTAACAACCCCATAAGCCTTTCCTGTATACATAGCAGGAATATTGATTCTTATTCTCTTTGTTTCCAGTTTTAAAGGAATTTCTTCTTCAAGTTGTTTAATTATATCACTTATTTGTGACTCAATTGGTTGATTTTTTATATTAACATTAGCTTGTTCAAGGGCATTTTTAATTCTTTCCCCTGTATGGGGATGACCTGTTTGTGGGTTTATAGCATTTCTTGATAAAAAATCAACAACTTGTTTAAATTTCTTCTCTCTTTCAGCATCCCTATAATCTCCTGTAAGTAAAACTTCTCCTTCCTTGACAATCTTTTTAGCAACTTCACTTGGTTCAGTGGTTCCAAAAGCTTCTTCTAATTCAGATTGAGGGGGGGCCTCTCCTTTTTTAGAATCCCTAAAAACAGCATCTCCTTCAGGCTCAAGAAAATCAGATTCTCCTTTTTTAAATTTCATTGCATCATCAAGATCCACTATAACCTCAAAATGCTTGCCTTGTTTTTTTATTCTCGCTGTTGTTGTAGTCATTTTATTAAATTATTAATTTCATCGCCTTCATATTTTTTTAATTTTTCATTTAATGGAACATTAATCATCTCATATTTATTAATATCAAAATTATTTCCTTTTATCTCCTTAAAAATATCTAAAGTTAGCTTAATTCCTTGTTTTAGGGTCATGTCTTTTTTGTATTTTTCTCTTAATTTTTCTTTTATTTTTTCGTCATTTTCTCCAATAGCATGTGCATGATATCCAAAATAATTACCTGTTATGTCACTTGCAAATAATTGGGGTTTATTATTATAAACTCCTCCTAGCATCATTGAAACACCAAAAGGCCTTGCACCTCCGTATTGAGTGAATTGTTGTTTTATATTTGAAATTTCCTTTATAACTAATTCAGGCTCTACAGGAGAATCATAAGTAACTCTATTTTGTTGTGCTAAAACCTGTGCTTTTTCAATTAAAACTCTTGCATCAGAAGTTATTCCTGCAACACTTGCAATTACATGGGAATCAATTTCATGAACTCTGTTAGCTGAATCCTGAACAACTAGTTTATCATCAATTCTTCTGTCCGCTATTATAAAAACTCCTTCTTTTGTAACCATTCCAATACTTGATACACCTAAACGAACAGTTTTTTCAGCATATTCTACCTGCAATAAATGCCCATCTGGAGAAAACATTGTTGCAGTCCTGTCATAACCCATTGCCTGGTGTTGCATATCCATTGACATATCCATCTTATAAAGAGAAAATCATAATCTCTGTTTCTTATTTATCTATATTAATTTATTTAATTTAAAGGCATTTATAAAGTTTTTCTTAAGAAAAAATGAGATGTTGATTTAGTATCTGAAAATTAAAAAATATCATTTTCAACAGTTATAGAAGAGCTAAACCCTGATCCATTGAAATGATTCTTTTTACTGTCATAATTTTCATTTTTCTCAAATTCTTGCTTTTTTAATTCCTTAACAGCTTTCTTGCTTCTTTCTTTATAATGTTTTATTTTTTCCTCTTCTGCTTTTTTTATCATCCCTTTTTCTGCCTGAAGAAGACAATCAATTTTTTCATGACATCTATAATGAACCAAAGTTTTATCATGTATTGTTGGATTGATTGACTTTGCAAATTCACCTGAATTATATCCTTTTTCCTCAAAAGATGTATTTTGTTCTGTATATATTGTTTCCTGTATCCTTATTATCCTACCTCCTTTTTTATTCACTTCATAAAAAAATTCATTAAGAGAATCTTCATCATTAAAACTTTCAAATATCCTCACATAATCTTTTTTAGGATAAAACAATTTTCTAACTAAACTTTTCATAAAATTTTATATCTAATCTAGTTTATAAGAATTTTTATAATAGATTCTTATAATTAATTATTCTTTATTTTCAATCTTATTTCTTAATTTTTTCAAGGTTCCAGAAACATTTATCACACTAATATTTTGATTCTTAAAAACACAAAAACTAGCTCTTACTTTGTCTAACATTTCTTTATTAATACAAATAATAACCCAATAAGATTTTTCTTTTTTAGAAAATCCTGATTCAATAAACCTTAATGAGGTTTTTGTCATTCCTAAAATACCTAAAAATTCTTCAATTGATTTTTTTACTTTTTGTTTTATTTCTTTAATACTTTTACATTTATCACATTTAACTAATAAATATCTCTTTTTTTCACGGTGTGAAGGTATTAAGGGTTTCATTCTGATTTAATCTTTGATTTAGTTTTCTTTTACACTGTAGATTTTCTTTTAGAAAAAGAAAATCAATTATGATATATCATAACAAAGAAGAATATTAAAACTTTCCCCTAAGAATATTCTGATAAAAACCTTCTCCTTATTTTTTATTAAAACTTAATTTTCTTTTTTTAGAATCCCAAAAAAAGTAATACATTATTCCTATAAACAATAATGTAAATACTAAATTATATATATTAAAAAAAGGAACATTTACATGATTTTCTGGGCAAGCTCTTACCTCGCTTCCACCCTGGCAACTTTGTTGAATATTGTTTGGGTCGTAACGACAAGCTTCTTGTGAATAAGTATATTCATAATCATAATTACTTTCACAACAAGAAGTGTCTGTACAACCATGATCTGTAAAAATATTTCCTTCTCCCCATTTTAATTCAGCAGTCCAAGTATAATTTAATAATCCATCTCTACAATCATCTGTTGTTTTATCTTTATGAATACATCTCACATAAGGTTCAGATAAACCTTTTTTAACACAATAACCTTGATTAACACTATTTAATACATATGGTTCAAAACCAGGTTCACACATACAAGAAGAATTACAATGAGAATCTTCTCCCATTTTCCAACAACTATCTTCTTGAGGTGTACAAATATCTTCTGAAACATTTACACAATAACCTGTTTTATCACCTCCTCTAGTGTATTGAATCTCAAAACCAGGTTCACACATACAAGAAGAATTACAATTATCTCCCTGAAGCCAACAGTCATCTGAAACATTACAACCATCATTACCATCACAACCCCCATTTCCTGTGGGTTCTCCTTGGGTACATTGGCAATTAGAAGAACAATGGTCTCCTGTAACCCAGCATTCATCTTTTTCAGAAATACAAAGTTCTGAAGGGGTTTCTACACAATAACCAGCTCTCTCTCCATCTTGAAGATATTTAATTTCATATCCTTCTTCACATTCACAAGAATCAGTACAAAAGTCCCTCATATACCAACAACTCTCTGATTCATTACACACTCCTGGAATTTTTTGACAAACAGCATTACAATCTCCAGATTGTGAATTCCAGGAAAAACCTTCAAAAGTTTCATTTTCTCCACAATTATTATATTCTGCATCACAAATATTGTTTTCACATGCTGATTCATTTAGGTAATCTGAATAACTTTCAAAAGTATCACAAAAAGAAACTCCTGAACATTCTGGCTCACACTTCTGATTATTTTCATTCCATTGAAAACCTAAAAATTCTTCTTCACAACCGTCATAACTATAATCACAAAGATTACTTTCACATGTATCTTTATTATCATAATCAGTATAATCACTTTCATCACAAAAACTTTCTTCTTCAAAATAAAAACTTGCATTTAAAATAGGTAAATCTTTATATTCCCAACCCTCAGTCAACCAAGACAAACTTGCATTTAAAGTAAAATAAAATTCATAATCAAGATCGCTATCTGAATTTTCTTCAGGACCTGTAGAATCATCAAAATCATCAAATGTAAGGTTAATTTTAGTTATTGCTCTTCCACTACCATCTACCCATCCCTTTAATTCAGGTCTAGCACCAGTATCTGGAAAATCACCATACTCTCCTCCTGTTTTATTTGTTCTTATTATATCATCATTAGAAATATCATTATCCTGTCCATCTTCTTCTATAAGTTCAAAATAAACACAACCAGGATTTTCCTCACTTCCACAAGGTTCAAAACCAAAATCCTGAACATTTTCAATAACTAAATAATAATATCCATCCTGTGGATGAGGAGTTTCTAAAATAGTAACACTATTTATTTCTGTAACTCCTGTTGCTGGGTTTGTACTACTCCAATAAGCATCATCAGGAGAAGCTTTAACAAGATTAGTGTTAAAAATAAAAAATAAACCAATTATTAATAAAAAAACCACAATAAAACCAAAATCCTTTTTCCTCTTTTTTTTATTCACCATTTTAATAATAATTATTAAGTTATAAAAACAAAAAGGGATTTTTATTTATAA
>DATFJM010000085.1:0-6424 GCA_035269225.1 Candidatus Nanoarchaeia archaeon | reverse complement strand
TATTCCTCTTTTGCTTCTTTTTCCTCTGGTTTATCTTTTTCTAAAACTTTTTCACTATAAAGGCCAGTTAAAACAAAAATAGCTTCAAAAAATCTTAAAATGACTTCTAATCCAACAATAAATCCTACATAAATAGGTATTTTGTTGAAAAATGAAGGGAGCATTTCAAGATGGGAGAGTATTTGCTGAAAATCAAATATTCCCTGGGTTGTTACAGCTATACCTAAAACAGTTATTGGGATGAATTTTGCCGCTTCTTTTGCAGCTTTTTGACCTCCTCTTGGTATGAATGAAGTCATTCTTACAGCTCCAACAATTGCTGCAGAAATAGCGAAAATACTAGTCATGCTTGGATTTTTTGTTAATAACATTAAGAATATTGCAAATATTGCAAACCAAAAAGTAATCAAAAACGGAAGGATAAGTATATACTCAAGAAAGTATAATAAGATTCCTATTACTTTTGATGTTGTTGCATGTTCAAATTTATTATATTTTGATAAATCAAGACCAATAACATTTTTAGTTCCAATAAAACTATAAAATTTGTATATGAAGAAATAGACATAAACAACAAGCAATATCACAAGTAAGAATAGATTTATCAATGTACCTAAATCTTCAGGCATTGATGCTATAAAATCATCATAGCTATTCACCACTTTTCCTAAAAACCCTAAGGCCATAAAAATATAATAATTCCATGGTTTATAAATTTTTCAATTTTTGGAAATTTTTATATATTGTGTTTTCTTTGGAAAAACATGGTCAAGGTTTATGAAAACCTAAAAAATAATTTAACTAATTTTAATTCAGTCATATTTAATTCTAATTTTAAAAAATGGGAAGAGCATATTAATGAAAATATAAAAGAAAGAAGCCCTTCAGGAGGAAACAGGTATGAGAAAGGCATTGATAAAAAGATATTTAATACCTGCAAAAAACATTATAAAAAATTCAAAAATACAAGAAACTCAGAAAATGTAATGATGGTTACACATCCTTTTTATCTTCATTTAAGTCATCTTTATAAGAGATTCTCAGAAAAAAAGGAAATAAAAAAACAAGCTAAAGAATATCTTGATACTCTTTTTTATGTTTTTGATTTAAATAATAAAAAAAATAAAATAAATATTGTTGCTCTTGAAACGGTTCACCATTATGCTTATCTTACGAGCACACTCCTTGAAAAAGGATTAATAAATGATATAATTTTTACAAAATATGATAGTGGTGCCCCTTTAAAAACATCTAGATTTGATGAATTTAAGAAAAATAGGATTTTTTTTGCAGGAGGGTATAACGAAAGGTGTCTTTCTAATTCAATAAGACAAGCAAAAGAAATAATTCCCTATAAAAATGTTTTTGGAATAAGAGAGCTGGTTTTAGAATCTCCTGAATTTTCTAATAATCTAAAAACCTATGACATAACAGGCTTAGAAACATCAAAGGTAATTGATCTTGAAATTTTTTTAAGAGATGTTGAATTACTTTAACAATCTAAATAAGTTAAAATAAACCCCTTACTCCTTCAATTATCATATCAACACCTATTGCTCCAATAAAGAAACCATTAATTCTTAAAAGAATTTCCATATTTTTATCAAAAGCAACTTTCATTCTTCTTTTTTCAAGACCATCTTTAATATATTTAAGAAAGATAATTATCAATGCATTTGCAATGAGTACTAGGGGGAGGCCTATTGTTGCCTGATATAATGAAAGTTTGTGTGCCATAAAAATAACTATTGAAAGTGTTCCTGCTCCCACCATAAAAGGAAGAGCAATTTCTGAAGCTACATCGTCTAAAGAACCTTTCATTGCAATTAATGCTTTTTGACCCTTTACAATAAACATATATGCAAAAGAAAAAATTACAACCCCCCCAAATATTTTGAAAGATTCAAAACTAATCTGGAATATTTCTTCAATAATAAAATCTCCTGCATATAAAAATACTAAAAAAGCTCCAAGGGAGATGAGTGAAGCTTTCCATAAAACTCTAAGAAAATCCTTATGTCTTAAATCTTCCATTACAGGATTAAGATAAATAAATAAAGCAAAAGGATTAAGCATTACAAGCAAGGCAACAAGGGATTTTATCATTTCTTTTTGTTGTTTTTTAGAGCATTATATTTAGGTTCAAAATAGGAGGTTAAATCTTTTAAATAGTTTTCTATAAAAGAAAATATCCACCCCATACAAAACAAAAAACAATAAAAACCTTTTTAAATCAAGATACTTAAGAAATAACATGGCATTTAAGATTAATATAGGAACACAAGAAGGAAAAACATATAAATTAGAAACTGAAGCAGAATCTTTAGTTGAAAAAGAGCTTGGAGGAAAAGTTGATGGTAAGGATATTTCTGATGATTTGGAAGGTTATGAATTTGAAATAACTGGAGCAAGTGATAGTTCAGGTTTTACTGCTTTAGGAAATGTAGAAGGAAGAGGTAAAAAAAGAGTCTTATTAACTTATGGCAAAGCATTGAAAAAAAGACCTAAAAAAGAAGGAAAAAAGAAACATTCTAATATGAAACCTAAAGGTTTGAGAATGAGAAAAACAGTTCGTGGAAAAGTAATAACAGAAGATTTCTCACAAATCAATCTAAAACCTGTAAAAAAAGGTAAAAAATCCCTAAAAGATATTTTTGAAAAACCTGCTGAAGGTGAAGAATCAGGGGAGTCTAGTGAAGGACAAAAAAAGGAATAATGATTTCAATAAAGAAACTCTTATAAATTCTAATATTTTTATTTTATTATGTCAGTCAGTCTTGATAAAAAAGCAAGAAATCTAAAAAGAGTGAGAAATTTCTTTAGGACTATTGGATTTGCAGGTCTTGGTCTTGCATTTTATTCTGGGATATCTTCAAGTAATTTAGAAAAACCTGAAAATTATGAAAAATATACTGATTTAAAATCAAATTTAGAAACAATAGATAAAATACAATCTGATTATAAAAAATTAGAGAATTCTAATATTTACACCCCTTCTATAAAAGAGATAAAAAGTTCTTATGGAGAAAATTCTGAATTATATAATCAATCAAAAAATGAAATAAAAGAAAAAATAGAAAATATAAAATCATATGAAATCAGAAGGTATGATGAAAAAAAGGATGTTTATGCAAATATGATTATTGGGGGGGCAGGTATTTTAGTTTTAGGATTAATGGGTTCTTCACATTTTGACCAATCTTACAAATACAGAAAACATTACTTAAAAGCTAAAAAAATTCAGGAAAAAACATCAAAAATATAATTTAGGGGTTTTCTTTAAATTTTTATGATAATAGATTTATTATCTCTACAATTATGCCTGCAATAAACAAGGCAGCTATTAAAATAGCAAGGATTTTTCCTAAATAAATTTGATATTCTGGAATCCTGTTTCCCTGAACATGTGCTTTTCTATGTATGATTAAAACTAATATAACAATCAATCCTCCTGCAACAGCACCACCCACAGAAATAACATTTGTAAAAGAAAAGAATTCAAAAAATTCTAATAATAAAAAAGTTATTATCGGGATTATTGCCGACTTAAACCATGCAGTTTTTTTCTTATCTCTATAATCCAACATAAAACTTCTTTCAAGTGCAGTTCCTAAAGCCAAATAAGATGTAAACATTGTTACTATTCCTATAGCTATAAATAAAGGTCCTAAAGCAATAGTAGAGACTTCAGGGGTATTAGAACCTGTGACCCCCACAACCATAAATGTAAAGAAAAGATATATTAAAATTGTGATTGATGTTCCTATGATTATTACTTTTTTTGTCATTCTCTCTCTTTTCTTTAGGACATTTACAACAGCAGGAAGTGAAAAAAACTCTATTAACGAAAATAATACAACCCCTAGAGGAAGAAACAAATAAGATTTATTAAAGAAAAATAAATTAGAATAATCTATATTTTTAGTAAAGAAAATAGCCACAAAAATAAGAATTAGTATTAAAGCTCCGACACCTATTTTTTCATATTTTCTTAAGGAATAAACCCCCCTCCATAAAAGATAAGACATTAAAAAACCAAATAAAGCTCCAAAACCAACTTCATAATTAGTACTCCCAAAAAACAAATAACTTAGGCTTTCTCCAACCCCAATCATATAAGCCAATAAAGCAGAAAATATTGCAAAAACAACTAATGCAAACATAAAATCTTTCCCTTTCTTTCCAAGATATCGGTATGCAAAACCTACTAACTGGTGTTTGCCTTTTGTCCTAAGTATTATTTCTCCAAAATAAAGATTGATTAATAGGATCAATAACCCAAAGACAAGTAAGTAACCTGCAATAACAAAAAACCCTGCTTTTGAAGCTACATAAGGCATTCCTAAAAAACCAACACCCACAACAGTCCCTATTATTATTGAAATCGCAGTTAATAATTTCTTATTCTTATCACCTATTTTAAGTTTAGAGAACATAAAAGAGAAGAGGTGGTTTATTTTAAAAATGTATCTCAATAATTCTTAAAAACAAACTCTTCTTTGTAATAATTATAATGATAAATAATAATCAACCTCTAGCTTATAGATTAAGACCAGAATATCTAAAAGAATTTGTAGGTCAAGAGCAGTTAGTCGGAGAAGGTAAGCCCTTGAAAATCATGTTATCAAAACCTGATGGAATTTCCTCTTCAATTATTTTATGGGGACCTCCTGGTTCAGGAAAAACCACTATTGCAAGATTAATAGCTAAGATTACAAATTCTGAATTTATTGAAATGTCTGCTGTTAGGGTTGGAAAACAAGATATAAATAAAGCAATAAATAAATCCAGATTGTTAAATAAAAAAGTGATTTTGTTTTTAGATGAAATTCATAGATTTAATAAAGCACAACAAGATTTCCTCCTTCCGTATGTTGAGGATGGAACAATAACATTAATTGGAGCTACAACAGAAAATCCTTCTTTTGAAATTATTTCAGCTTTACTTTCTCGTTCCAGAGTTTTTACTTTATATCAACTTCAGGAAAAAGACATAATGAAAATTATCAACAGAGCATTAGAATCTGAAAAAGGTCTTAATAAAAAATATCAAATATCAGAAGAGAACAAAAAACTGATTTCTCAACTTTCTAATGGTGATGCAAGAGATGCCTTAAATATTATTGAAATGTCTGCTTCTTTAACCCCTGAAGAAAATAAAAGACCAGGAGAAGGTATAGAAATAACAAAAGAAACAATACAAAACTCAGTTCAGAGGTTTCTAAAATATGATAAACAAGGAGAAGAACATTACAATATAATTTCAGCTATGCACAAATCATTAAGAGATTCTGATATACAGGCTTCAATTTACTGGACAATGAGGATGGTTGAAGCAGGAGAAGATCCTAAATATATTATAAGGAGGTTAGTAAGATTCGCTTCTGAAGATATTGGAAATGCAGATCCTGAAGCATTAAAATTAGCTATAGCAGCAAAAGATTCTGTAGAGTTTCTAGGATATCCTGAATGTAATACAGCCTTGGTTCAGACTGCTATATACCTTGCTCAAGCAGAAAAATCAAATAAAGTTTATGAGGCTGTTAATACTGCAAAAGATATAATTAGGAAAACAGGAAATCTTCCTGTTCCTTTTCATTTAAGAAATCCTGAAACAAATTTAATGAAAGACATTGGTTACGGAGACGGATATAAATATGCTCATGATTATGAAGATCCTGTAGAAGCAGGAAAATCACAACAAGATTTGCCTGATGAATTGGATGAAAAAAATACAAATTTTTACACACCAACAAACAGAGGTTTTGAAAAAAAGATTAAAGAAAAATTAGATGAGTATGAAAATAAAGGTTAATCTTTTTTGTTTATATTATTAAGTAACAACAATAAAAAAATATTTAAATTCTTTAATATATTAAATTATATGGAAGAAAAACAAAGAGAATATATAATACCAATGAATGATAAAAATAAAAAAAACTATACTTTTGGTTATAAAGGTTCAAAATTTATTGTAACCCAAGTGGAAAATAAAAAAACAGGAAACTATTGTATTGTCCCTGGATATGTTAAATCAGATCCTTATGAATTTGGTCTTAATAAAGCAATTAAGATTAAGGAAATTGATGATGAGGAAACCTCCTCACTAATAAGAAAGGTATTAAAAAAGAATAATTTTAAAGGACCAATAAATTTTTGGTAATAAAATATGGATTATAAACAAGATTATGAAGAATGGAGAAAACTAATGTATCAAAGAATAGACGAACTGATTAATACGGGAAACATTGCTCACGCTGTTCATTTTTCACTTTCGCAAAATTTAATAGATTTTCCCCTAGGAATTTATGAAAAAGCTTCAATAGAAGACAAACAAGGAAATAAGGCAAGATTCAGAAAAAAAGCAGGAGAGATTTCTGAAAATTATGGTTTATTTAAAAGAGCTATAGATAACTATAAATCA
>DATFJM010000084.1:0-2929 GCA_035269225.1 Candidatus Nanoarchaeia archaeon | reverse complement strand
GCTCTTTTGTCTGTGGTTTTATTCCTTCATTTGCTGCTATAACTAAAACAGCAGCATCAATTAAAGCTGCTCCTGATAACATTGTAGCCATAAGCATTTCATGACCCGGAGCATCAATAAAACTTACATATCTTACTGCTTCACCTTCCCTAGAAATGTTATAATTGTCCCCTTGTTTGTATATTTTAGTATCAGCATAACCAAGCTTAATAGTTATACCTCTCTTTAATTCTTCTGAGTGCGTATCTGCAAATTTACCTGTTAGTTTATTTAATAAAGTAGTTTTTCCATGGTCTATATGTCCAACTACACCAATATTAAGTTCAGGTAATTCTTGTGCTTGTTTTTCTGTCATTTTTATTCGTTATATTTGGTTGAATATTACTTAGGGATAATTATAGATTACAAAAGGAGTTTTTAAGAGTTGTGGGTATGGTTAGAATTTTTTTATTAAATTAGAATATTTGTTGAAATCTTCCAAACCCATTTCACTTCTCCTTTTGTTTAAATTTTCAGGATTATATATTGGAAAAGGTTCTTTATTCTTAAATTGCGTTCCATATAATTGTTTCTTATTTTCATTAATAAGTATTCTATCTGTTAAATAGGCTATATTTTGGTTTCTTTCTTTGATCTCAGAGAGATTTTCTAAAAAAAATTAAATATCTCTTTTGAAAAGTAACATCATTAGAATGTTGAACAATCAACCATTCATAAAGCTCTCCTTTTTTACATAAGTGTTCTCTTGGCAACCATTCTTTTTTTGAAATTCTTTTTAACCATTTAGAATTTTCTTTTGTAATTTTTCTGTAATCATCAATTTTTTTATTATTGTTTTTAAGTACATTTTGATCTAAATTAAATCTTCTTTTTAATTCAGATAATATCTCTTTATATTTCATAATAAATGAAAAAAGGCAATCAATAAAAATATTATTGTTTTTGGATGTGAATTTTATTATTCTTATTTTCTCAAGACAAAAAGATATTTAAATAATTGTGAATTTGTGATTCACAATTGAATAAAACTAAATCTTATTTTTTATATAAAATGAATAATCAAAAACCTGGTGAACTAGATAGCTGGAATATTGAAAATGAAAAACTTGTTAAAAATTTTGATTTTAATAATTTTAAAGAATCTTTAGATTTTGTTAATAATATAGGAGAATTAGCAGAAAAACAACACCACCATCCTGATATTGAATTAGGTTATGGAAATGTAAGAATATCTCTTTTTACTCATTCTGAAAATAAACTAACAGAAAAAGATTTTGAATTAGCAAAAAAAATAGATAATATTGAAAAATCAAAAGAGGAGGAAAAATCCAAAAAAGATAACCACAAAGTTAGGATACTGAAAAAAGAGTTCATAACTCATGATACACTTAGTTTTATTATTGAAAAACCTGAAAACTATGAATTTATTCCTGGACAAGCAACTTTGGTTTCTTTAGCATCTGATCCTGAAAATAAACGACCCTTTACATTCACTTCTCTTAACAATGACAAGATTTTAGAATTTATAATAAAAATATATCCTAAGCATAAGGGCTTAACAGAAAAAATTTCAAAGGCAGAACCAGGTGATGAATTAATAATTGAAAATCCTTGGGGAGCAATACAATATAATGGAGAGGGAGTTTTTATAGCAGGAGGGACAGGGATAACACCTTTTATATCAATTTTAAGGGATTTGTATAAAAAAGGTGAATTAAAAGATAATAAACTCATATTTTCAAATAAAGAGAAAAAAGACATAATACTTGAAAAGGAATTAATAAATATGTTCAGTAAAAAACCAGAAAATCTGATTTTAACACTAACAAGAGATACAAAAGATGATAAAAATAATTTGTATGAAAACAGAAAAATAAACAAAGAGTTTCTTAAAGAAAAAATCTCAGATTTTTCACAAAAATTCTATGTTTGTGGGCCTGAAAAATTTACAAAAGACATAAAAAATTATTTAAAAGAACTTAGTGCAAATGTTCAGGAAATAATAATAGAAGAATAATTAATTTTTATTACATACATAATAAAGAGTTTCTGTTAGTTCATCTTTTTCTGGAGTCTCCTTTGGAAAAATAGGTTCCAAAAGATCTTTATCAATTTTTGAATATTTTGCTGTCCTTGCAAGATATTTTTGTAGTGTTCTGCTTCTATTTTCTATTACTTCTTTTAGAAACCCTGTCTGTCTTTTCATTCCTCTTTTTTTATAAAGGCCTATACATTTTTTTAATAAACCACTTTGAAGAGCAAGTGAGCATGCATCTTCAAGACAACTATCTCCAGCTTTTTCATAAAAATTAATTGCAGATTCAACCTTTCCTTGCGATTCAGCTTCCATTGCTTTTTGAAAATAATTAATCTGGTTTTTATTTATCATTTTAGTTTTTTACTGAATTTATTTTCCTATAGAATTCATTTAATATTTTGTTATTTTGATTAGTTGATTTTTTTGAGGCTTTTTTTAAAGAAGAATCATAACAATCATTAAAAAAAGAATTTATTTCATAATCTTGCAATAATTCATTATGCTTCCTATTGCTTTTATTTTTTATTGAATATTTCAAATCTCTTGCAATCCTTGGTCTATTATTTTTTTCAAAAATATTTATGCATTTTTTTAATAAACCATTCCTCATTGAAAGATGTATTGCTTCATGCACAAAAGAATCATCTACTTTTCCTATTTTTTCATATATGTTAATAGCTTTTTCAATTCTTCCTTGTTTTTTATAATCCTCTGCTTCCTTAATTAGTTTTTTATAATTTTCATTCATTTTAGTTTCTATAAAAAAAATTTGAAAAATTCCCTCTTTTTAAATCCACAAAGATAATTTCTTTTGTAATCATATTATTTTTATTCATTGTTTTATTCATTTCTTTATATACTCTATCATAAAGATTTAGAATTTTTTTATCA
>DATFJM010000083.1:0-30024 GCA_035269225.1 Candidatus Nanoarchaeia archaeon | reverse complement strand
TGTCTTTTTTTCTTTTTCTTTTTGTAAAACATAGCAACAATTATTAATATAACCACTAACAAAATCCCCCCTGCCAAAATAAGAAGATTATTACTTAAATTTAGAAACCAGTTCTTAATTCCTGTTAAATCAATATTTGATATAAATTCATTAATAAGAAAAGGGCTTTGGATTAAAATCACACCTAAACCTGCAACTATTAATACTACAAAAAATAAGATTATTGCCTTTACCTCTTTTTTCATTCTCCAAAGATTTATAAAATATATTTAACTTTAAAAAATAAATAATGTCTAACTTATAAATTTAACTAAAATGAAAAAAGGTCAGGTGGGTGTCGAATACCTAATTATCATCGCTTTTATAACTCTTGCAGTGTCTACGACTTTGATTATTGCGCAATTTTATATTGGGGCTTCGAAGACATCGATAAAAGAAAACCAGATAGAGAATTTTGCAAACAAAATAATAGAGTCTTCTGAATCAGTTTATTATTCTGGAGAACCTTCAAAAACAACAATAGAAGTTTTTTTACCTGATAATTTAAAAAATATAACCCTTTCTGGAAATGAATTAATTGTAGAATATTCTATTACAAGCGGAATCTCAAAAAGAGCTTTTCAAAGCAATGTCCCTTTAAATGGTTCAATAAAAAAAGAACAAGGAATAAGAAAGATAATAATACAAGCAAAAAAAGATTTTGTAATAATAAATGATTTATAAATAAATATGAAAAGAGGTCAAGGAGCTATAGAATTTATTGTTGTTATAGGGTTAGTTTTAGGATTCCTTGCGCTTTTTATTTCATCTATTTATGTTCATCAATTTGAAAAAACAGAACAAAAAGAAAATAAACAAATGCAGCAAATTGCTTATAATGTAAAAAACGAGATACAAATTGCAAGTGAAACTCTTGATGGTTATGAGAGAAATTTCACTATACCAAGAAAAATAATGGGAAATAATTATACTATGAAAATTATTAATGATTATTTGCAAATTGAAACACAGTCTCAAGCATTTTCTGTAAAAATAAAAAAAATAAATGGTGAATTAAAAAGAGGGGTTAATACAATAAAAAGAAAAAATGGTGAAATTTATATCAATGAATAAAAAAGCACAGGGATGGGGAATAGACCTTATTATTGCATTTATTATTTTCTTGACAGGTATTTTTTTTATATATTCCTATACAATAAATTTAGGTGGAAGCTCTGATTTAATAATAAAACAACTTAATTCAGAAGGAAAATCTTGTTCTACATTAATATTGAGTGAAGGTACACCAAAAAAATGGGATGGACTAGAAAACACAGAAATTCCTGGAATAATATCAGATAGAAAGATTAATCAAACAAAATTAGAGAAATTTGCAAATATAACAGATACAGAAGAAGAATATGTTAGAACAAAAAATAGGTTAGGAATAAAGAATGAGTTTTACTTTAATTTTACTGGAATGGAAATACAGGGAGAAAAAATTAAAGGAATTGGGAAAAAACCCCAAGGCATAACCAATATAATAAAAATAGAGAGAATTACTATTTACAAAAATCAAATAAAAAAGTTTAATTTATATATATGGAACTAAAATGATAAAAATGAATAAAAGAGGTTATTATTTTACATTAGATGCTTTAATTGCTTTAGCACTTATATTTGGGGTTTTATTAACAATGAACAATTTAACACAAGAAAGATCTCAAACACCTGACATTCAAAGAGACCTAGTTGAATCCCTGAGCTCATTAAAAATTTCTGAAATAAACAATTCTTATGCAAAAACACTGAGACAACAAAACAAAACTTCTGAAAATTTCACTGTATTGGAACAAATAATTGAGTATCATGCAAAAGATATGCCAGAAGGAAAAAATCTTGCACAAAGTATTTTTAATGAAATAGGCACAAACAAAAACATTGGCATGTGGTTTGGAGATGAATTGATTGTTAGTAATAATGAAACCCCTGTAAGAAATTCTACAAATGTCTGGACTTCAAGGCAGGTAATAAGAGGTATAGAAAAGTCAACAGAAAAAAGCATAAGAGGTTATTCTGCAAAAGCACAATTAGTTAAAAGTAAAAATAAAGAGTATCATTATTTTGGAGGGTATATTGGGGAAGGAAATATAACTATGGAAATTCCTTGTCATGGACAGGTAGAAGGAATAAGATTAGAAATAGCAACAAACAATAATTTTGATATTTATATTAATGGAAATTATTCTGGACATTATGAAAATTCTACATCTGAAAGAAACCCTTCAAAATATGATCTCTCTTCTTATTCACAAAGATTTCATGAAGGGGCAAACACAATAAAACTGGTTGGAGATGATTTATATATTGCTGGAGGAAATTTAGAATTAATATATAATGTTTCTCAACCATATAACCTTTCTAATAAATATTCTTTCCCTGGTATTGAAGGGTTAATAAATATTTATGATGGTTTTTATGTTCCTGGCAATCTTACTAATATGAATATTCATCTTCATATGGATAACAACTATACTTCTTTTTTAAGATTAGGAAACCAAACAATATTTAATGGTTCAACTTCTGGTGAAGAAACAATAGAAATAAATAATAGTTATTTGTCTTCAAAATTAGATTATGGAAAAATGAGTAAAAAAACAATTCCCTTAAGGCTGGGTCTTGAAAATGCTTCTTATTTATTAGAGAATTATGTGGGGATAGGGGATGTTTTTTCTGTAACAGACATAAGTGGGAGTATGCAGGATGGTTGTTCTGGAGGAGGGTTTTGGTGTTGTCTTTTTGATGGTTGTGGTGACCCTGCTTCTTGTGAAGGTTGTGGTGGAACATGGGAAGAAAAATTAACAGCAGTAAAACAAGCAAATGACCAGTTTATTGATTCTATACTAAATATAACAGGTAACCAAGTGGGGTTGGTAGGGTATGAAACAGAAGTTAGTGATTATGATACTCATAATTTATCAACAAATCATAGCTCCTTATATAGTAAAGTAGATGATTGGATAGCAGAAGGAGGGACTTGTATTTGTTGTGGTATAAATGAAGCAACAAATAGATTAAAAAACACTTCAGAACAAAGAGAAAGATCTATTGTGGTTATGAGTGATGGGGAGGCTAATGAACAATGTTCTGAGCAAGGGACTGGCAATGCCAAACAAGATGCAGTACAAGCTGCTTGTGATGCATATTATAACCATGACATTACTGTGCATGCTGTTGGATTTGGTTCTTCTGCTGATGAATCCACTTTACAAGATATTGCAGATTGTGGGCAAGGTAATTACTATTATGGTAATGTAGAGAACATTGTAAACTTGTATGAAAATATTTCTAAAGAAATAATAAATGCCTCTTATGAAAAACAAACCATTTCTTCAACAGGAGAAGCATTAACAAAACTATATCCTGATTCCTATATTGAATATAATTATGAAACTCAAGATCTCCCTTATGGATTATTCATAACTTCTGAATCAAATAATTTTAATTCTTCATCAATAGCCAATTTTTATGTTCCAGAAAATTCTTCTGTTGCAAGTGCAAAAGTACTTTCTTATTCAGGACCAAAATGGACCCAATCAGTAAGTATTTATAACGAATCATGGGAAACAGTTTATAATATCTCTAATTATGGTAAAGAATATATTGAATTAGGAGACCCATATACAATAGAAATCCCTCCTGAAAAAATAAAAAAAGGAAACAATAAAATAAGATTAAAAACAGGACTTTCCTCGTACAATAGTTCTTCTAGTTCTTCTTCTGATAAAGTTATTTACACAATAATAAAACAAGCTTTAGGATACTCTCCTATTGCTGCTTCTTCAGAAGGGTGTAACTGGACAATAGAATTTGATGATTTATCAAATACCACAATTGCTGTTCCAGAAAACAACAATAACACACAAGAATGTTATTATACAAGTGATAACACCAATTATGATACAAATGATGCCATTGCAATAGCAACTTATGAGTTATTAAAGGAACTAGATTTTGATTCTGATAACAGAGTAGATAGCAGATTTTCAGAAAATGACATGGCAATAGAAACAAATGGAATCAAAGGGATTCCATATACAACAAGTGCAGAGGTTGAAATAATAACATGGGCATAAAAAAAATGAATAAAAAAGCACAGGCATTTACTATTATTTCTATATTTATAATTGGGTTAATTTCAATAGGTTATGGTCTAGAAAACATTACAGATAAAGATGAAGATATAAGAACAAGGGTGGAAACAGCCAATTCTTTTGTTTTTTCTATGAAAGAGGATTTAAGAAGGCAATTATATACTTCAGGGTATAGAGCTATTTTTATAGCACAAGATAACATAACAAGGAGTGGAGATTATATTGATGACTTTGAAAAATTATTTTTAGGAGCAGTAATAAATGGAACTGGTTCAAAAAACTCTTCAGGAATAATGCAAGGAGCAAAAATTTCAGATATAGAAGCCAATATAAAAGAAAGTGCAAGTAAAATGAATATGGAAGTTAACTTTTCAAACATTTCTATTCAAATGAAACAAAAAACTCCCTGGAAAATTATAATTAAAATGGATTTTGATTATATTATAAAAGATAGGTCTGGCCTTGCTAGTTGGAAAGGAAATGAAAGTGTTGCTTCAGAAATAAAGATAACTAATTTTGAAGACCCTCTTTTTACAGTTGAAACAGAGGGGAAACTCCCAAGGCAGATTAAAAAAACGCCTTATGAAAATAAATATGTAAATGGAACAAATGTTACAAACCTTAAAAACCATATTAATGAAAAATATTATGCAGCAAACAACCAATCTCCAAGTTTTATAAATAGGTTTGAAGGTAATTTTTCAGCAAACAAAAATGGAATAGAAAGTTTTGTTAATGTTCTTGAATTATCATCACAGGGCCTAAATGTAAAAGAAAAATCTTCTATAGATTATATTTATTTTTCAGCAAATAATCCCCCATATCATCAAATCTCAGGATTGGATTCATGGATAAAAATAGATGAAAACCATCTTACAAAATACCAAGTTGAGAACCTAACAATATAAATAAATTTTTATAAATAAAAAACCAAAAAATAAAATGAATAAAAAGCTAATAGGATTAATAATTATAATAATCATCATATTTGGGTTTATTTTTTATCTTGATAGTGAGTTCTCAATTAGTCCTCAAGACAAAAAAAAGACTCCAAAAGAAGAACCAAAAAACAAAACAAATCATTCAGAAGAGAAAAATGAATCTATTATAGAAAATAAAACTAAAAACAACGATAGTTCTTTGGGAGGAAGCTTTTCTGGAGGAAGCGAGGGTGGAGGAAGTAGTGGAGATGGGGGCTCTTCTGATCTAACAAATGAAACAGAACCAAAAATCCCTCTTCCTGATGACATTAATACTTCTGATTGCGGTCTTTATTATGAAAAATATGGTGAATGTAGGGGGACTTGTCCAGAAGGAGAGTGTATCTCTAGTGGAGGAAGTTGTTATTGTCAAAAGACCTAAAACCCCAAGATTTAAAAACTCTAATATTTACTCATTTCTATCTGCGAGTTAAATGCGATAGCAGAGGAAATAATTTTTCTCTGTATTTATAAAAATGACTATTAAATCAAAAAACAAAATAGAAAAGCAAATAAAAAAGAAAAATAATCCTGAATTAGTTGAAACTGTGATTGCTTCAAAGAAAAATCCAGAATGGTTAGAAGTTTCTTCAATACTTTCTGGACCAAGAAAAAACAGAAAAAATGCAAATTTAAGTGAGATAAATGAAGCAATAAAAAAACAAAACACAAAAAAGATCATTATTCCTGGAAAGGTTCTTTCACAGGGAGAAGTGGATAAAAAAATAAAAATTATTGCGCTTAGTTTTTCAGAAAAAGCAAGACAAAAATTAGAAGAAAAAGGTTGTGAAACCTCTACAATCTTACAAGAAATTAAATTAAATCCTTCAGCTAAAGATGCAAGGATTTTAAACAAAAAATAAAATGTTAGTTATTGATGGAACAGATCAGGCAATGGGAAGATTAGCTGTTTATGTAGCTAAAAAAGCATTAAAAGGAGAAGAGATTGCTATTGTAAATTGTGATGAAGTTATTATAACAGGCAATAAAACAAACATATTAAAAGAGTTCAATGTAAAAAGAAGCAGGGTAGGAAGTAGTCAAAAAGGACCTAAGCACAAAAAAGTTTCAAAAGAAATAGTTAAAAGAGCTATAAGAGGTATGCTTCCTGATTATAGATATAAAAGAGGAAGACAAGCATGGAAAAGGATATGGTGCTATAATCAAATTCCAAAAGAACTAGAAGGAGAAAAAATTGAAAAACCAAAAATAGACAAAAACAAGAAATTTAAATATTCTAAAGTTAAGGAGTTTACAAAATGACAAAAATAGTTGTTTCAGGTAAAAGAAAAAGTGCAATTGCAAGGGCAGTAATTACTAAAGGAGATGGAAAAATAGTTATTAATAATAAAAACTATAAAAATTTCCAGGAATTTGATAAACTTTCAATTGAAGAACCCCTTAGGATTTTTGAGCACATAATTGGGAAACCTGATTTTGATATCCAAATAACTGTTAATGGTGGAGGAAACAAAGGACAAATTGAAGCATCAAGGCTTGCTTTAGCAAGAGCAATAAATAAATTCACAAAATCTAAAAAATTAGAAAATGCCTTTACTGAATATGATAGGAATCTTTTGATTGCTGATGTAAGAAGAAAGGAAACTTATAAACCAATGGATAGTAAGGCTCGGGCAAAAAGGCAGAGTTCTAAGAGATAATTCCATAAAATGGCAAAAAAAGCACCTAAAAAGACTTCAAAGAAAAAATCTGCTAAGAAAAAGTCTCCTGAAAAAAAGGAAATCCCAAAAGAAGAAAAAAGTAAAAAAAGAAAAGTTAATTGGGTGTTAACTCTTATTATGTCTGTTTTCTTTGGACATCTTGGAGTAGATAGATTTATTATTGGTCATGTAGGTTTAGGGATTCTAAAACTAATCACTTTTGGAGGTCTTGGCATATGGTGGTTAGTAGACATTATTTTAATAGCTACAAAACATGAATTTCATGAAGTTGAATGGGTAGAAAATTAATTTCAAATTATTTTTTCTTTAATGTTTTGTCTAATTTTTCCTGAACCTTATTAAATAAAATAGATGAAATAATTGGTTTATGGTTCCCTTGATGTATTTCCCCGTTGAATTTAACTTTTCCTATATATGCAAAATTTCTCAGTATTTTTTTTAATCCATTAATAGAAAGACCATGTTTTTTAGCTAATCTTGTTAATGAATATTCTGGTTTTAAAAACTCTTCAAATATTTCCTCTACCTCTTGGTAATTTTCAGCAGGAACTATCTTTTTGTTTTTCAAATCCCATTTGTAACCAAAAGGGACACGAGAAACATGCCTTCCTTTTGACGCTTTTTCAATCATTCCTTTTTTTTGTAATTCTCCGCGTGTCTTAGCATATTTTCTAAAAGGTTCTATTTCTTGTTTAGATACTTTTTCCTGAACATATTCATCTAATTTTTCAGGATTATTTGGGGCAAAAACAGAACAAACATTACAAAAAGTAAGACCAAACTTATTAACAAAATCTGAATCATAAGAAGAAATATATCCGCATTTTTCACATTTTTTTGTTACCATTTTATTTTATTAAAAAAGATTTATTTAAATCCATCTATTGGAGATTTTATTTTCTTTATTTCATCAGTTGAAACATGTGTGTAGATTTGTGTTGTGGAAAGGTCTGAATGTCCCAGCATTATTTGTATGTGTCTTATATCAACCCCATCTTCAAGTAAATGTGTTGCATAACTATGTCTCAAGGTATGGCAATGAACCTCTTTTTGAATTCCTGCTCTTTTTGCTGCTTTTGAAACCATTTTTTGTAAATTCCTTGCTGAAAGTTTCCCTTTTGGTCCTGTAAAAACATATCCTTCTTTATTTTTCCCTTTTTCTATTAGTTTTTTCTGATTTTCAACTTGTTCTCTTAAGTCTTTTTCAAGAAAATCAGGAATATTAAATACTCTATCCTTTCTTCCTTTGGCCTTTTTTAAGTGCCCTATTTTTTCATCAAAATTAAGATTATCAATTTTCAGATTAATTAATTCAGAAACTCTCATGCCACAAGCATACATCATAGAAACCATTAGTTTAGATTTTTTATTTATTAAAATGCTTAATAATTTTTTTACTTCTTCTCTTGTTAAAACAGTAGGGATTTGTTTATCTCTCTTGGGTCTTTTGATTTTTTTAGTTAAATCGTTATTCATTATATTTGAAAAAGAATATTTTATTGCAGACAAAAACAAGATAACAGAAGAAGGAGAAGAATGAGGCATTTTTTCTGCAATATACATTTTTATATCATCCTCATTAATTTTTTCTGGGGTTTTTTTTGTATAATTAAATAAATCTTGATTAAAATAAAGATATTTTTTTAATGTATATTCAGAGTTTTTTGAAATTTTTAACTCAACTTCCAGTTTCTTAAGAAAATCTTGTTTATTCATTTTAATAATTGGATATTAATCTGTTTTTGAAGGGTGTTTAAACACTAAACACCTGTTTATTCTTTGTTTTGTTTTAAAATTTCTTTTATTTTTTTTATTGTCTGTTTATTTGTTTTAAAAAGAATTGTTTTCATGCCTAACTCCCGGGCTGGTTTTAGATTCCAATCCCGGTTATCAATAAAAACAATCTCTTCATATTTTACTTTTTCTTTATTTCCTTTTTTCTTTTCTAAACCATCAAGTCTTTTTTTTAATAATCTATAAATTTTCTTGTCTGGTTTTCTTATTCCCTCTTCACAAGAAATAATCACAGGATTAAAATTTTCCATTTTATATTTTGTCAAAAGTGCTTGTTCAGAAAAGTATGTTTGATCTGAAAGAATTCCAATATAACACCTGTCCTTGAGGTTTTTTGCAAAATCAAATAATTTTTTATTTTTTCTAAAATATTTTCTATGTGATTTTACAAACCATTCTTCTATTTTTTCTGGTTTAATTTTTTTTGAAGAAGAAAGATTTTCTGACATCTTTTTTAAGACTTTTTCTTTAGACCATTCACCTGTTATTGCTTTAGAATATGGTTCTTCAATTTTATCAAACCATTTTTTAAGGCTTAGATTAAATTTTTTAGCCATAAAAGTATGGACATTAATGTTTTGATGGCCATATTTTACTTTTTTGTCTCCTAACAACAAAACCCCTCCAATATCAAAAACAACTGCTTTTATTCTCTCCTTGTTGACCTTGGATTTGTTTTCTTTTGTCATTGTTAGTTTATAGTGTATCTTTTTGAAAGATACATTCACCTCTTTTTATTAGATTATACGAACTTGTTTAAATATGTTTTGGAAAATTATATCAAAAACAAATAAAAAACAACCCCTAGAAAAGACAATAATAAATTTAAATAATTGTCTTTATTTCTTTTTTTATGGTAAAGAAAAAAAATAAGATAAACTGGAAAAATGCTTTATTAGAAACAATAAAATCTCCTTATTACATTATTAAATACACTATAAAAGGTATTGTTTTTCTGGTTAAAAAAACAAAAGAGAAAATAAAAAAAGATAAAGTGAAAAAGAAAAGAAAGAGAAGATATGCTAAATATAAAAAGTTTAAAGTCATAGAAAAAAAACAAGGTAATTTTGATAAATTAGAGAAATCATTTATTGATGATAATGGTAAGATAGGGATAATCCTTGGAAGTAGGGGTAGTGGGAAGACAGCTATAGGAGTAAAATTTCTTGAAAATATTTATGCAAAATCAAAAAAGAAGTGTTTTGCTATAGGTATGAAAAAAGAATCCTTGCCTTCATGGATAAAATCCATAGAAAAACCAGAAGAAATTGAAAACAATAGTTTTGTTTTAATAGATGAAGGAGGTATTTTGTTTAATTCTAGAAAATCAATGAGTAATGCAAACAAAGTCTTAAGTGATTTAATCTTTGTCTCAAGACACAAAGGAGTAAATATTTTATTTGTTTCTCAAAATTCGTCTAATCTAGAGATAAATGTTTTAAGACAAGCTGATTTACTCATATTAAAACCTTCTTCTTTATTACAGAAAAATTTTGAAAGAAAGATAGTTCAAAAACTCTATAAAAAAACTCAAAAAGATTTCAAAAGACTAAAAGAAAAAGAAGGAAAGAGCATAACTTATTTTTATTCTGATGAATTTAGAGGGTTTGTATCAAATCCTCTTCCTAGTTTTTGGAAAGAAAATTTAAGTAAATCATTTAGATGATTTTTTGGTTTTGTTTTTTCCCATTAGCTTTCTTTGATTTTTAATCATAATTATTATTGCTGGGATTAAAAAGAGCCAGTCTATTGTAATTCCCAAAACAACAAAAACTAAAGCAAATAATGAAGAGAAAAAAACCTGTTTATTCTTTAGCCCCATTTTCACACTCTCCCTGAATATAAAAATCTACCTTGCTGTTTAAACAGGCAACACAGCTGTTTGAAAAGGTTTCTTTTTCTCCTTCTTGAGTAAAACCACAAACAGGATTATAAACTTGGATACAAACATCTGAATCTCTCTGCCCTGGTTTGCAATAAGTTATTTCAGATTCCTTGAGACAATGTTCATAAGTTTCATTCCATATATATCCTTCTGAAACATTGCATCTTTCTGGATTATTTGTGTATTTACTTCTTTCAAAAGAATTATTAATAAAAAGGGAAAATAAAACAACAATTAATAAAAATACAACTAAAAGAATTATCTTCTTGTTATTTAAAAGGGCCTTTTTTGTTTCCATTTATCAACTAATAAAAACAGAATTTATAATAGTTTTGTTTTTATATCTGAAAAACCCCTAATATTTTCTTATAATATTTGGATTAAATTAGATAGATTTTTATAATTCTAAAACAACATGGGTTTAGGTGTTTTAAATGACTAAAAAAAGAAAAAAAGTAGGTGTTGCATTAAGTGGAGGAGGTTCTAAAGGAATAGCTCACATAGGTGTTTTAAAAATATTAGAAAAATACAATATTCCCATAGATTTAGTTTCTGGAACAAGCATAGGTTCTGTTATTGGTGCATTATACTGTTCTGGGTATTCAATAAAAAAACTTGAAACCTTATTTACAGAAGATAAAAGAGAATGGAAAAAGCTTTTTGATTATACTTTTCCAAAACACGGTCTAATAAAAGGCAAAAAAATTGAAAAGTTTATTGAAGAAGAACTAAAAGATATTACTTTTAAAGAATTAAAAAAGCCTCTATATGTGACTGCTTTTGATATTGAAAATCGACAGGAAATTTATTTTAATAAAGGAAGTGTGGGTAAAGCAGTAAGAGCAAGTATTTCTATACCAGGTATAATCGTGCCTGTTGAAAATAAAAAGAGGATTCTTGTAGATGGAGGCATTGTTGATCCCATTCCAACAGAGGTTCTAAAAAAAGCAGGAGCAGAAATAATAATAGCAATAAATGTTAATGAAAGAGATGTTAAAAAACCAAAATTTGAAAAAGCTGTAAATAAAAAAGGCAAAAAAAAGGTTCCGGGGATATGGAAAATTGCTTCAAAATCATTTAAAGTAATGGCTTATGAAGTTTATATGTATGATTTAACAAAAGAAGAAATTGATTTTATTATACATGTTCCCACAAGAAATAAAGACATGATGAAATTTTCAAAAAAAGATAACAAAAAAGCAATAAAAGATGGGGAAAAAGCTGCAAAAAAATCTCTTGAAGAAATACAAAAAGCAACTAAAGAAGGTCCATTTAAAGAATTATTAAAAAATTTAGAAAAACTAGATGAGAAAATGCAAAAAGAAAAATTTAAGACTCTCCCTAGTGGAAACATTACAAAAAACCCTAAGAAAAAGATAAAAGAAAAAGATAAAAGGAGTGTTTAAACAAGTGTTTAAAAATAAAACAACATTTAAATGTAAGGAATGTGGTTGTTGTTGTAAATATTTTGGTTTATCAAAAACTCTCCCTGTTTTTAGTTTTGAAATTCCAAAACTTCAAAAACAAGCAAAAAAACACAACAAGAAAATTATTTTTGTTCCTGAAAATATTTTATTAGATAAAAAATCAGGAATTTTGTTTTGTTTGAATTATGGTATGGCTAATATGCCTTGCCCTTTTTTAGAACAAAGTGAAAGGAAAAGCAAATGCCTAGTATATGTACATAGGCCATTAATATGTAAAAAATTTCCTTTAGAAAAAAACCCTTTATTTCATGAGATAAAAAAGGGGTGTTTTTTTGATTGTGATAATCTAAATTCAGATAAAGTATTAAAATATATTAAAAAGAAAAACAGGTGTTTGAATAATAAACAAATTGAAAAACAATTTATTGAAATTTTTGGAAAAGAAATATGGAAGGCCTCTTTAGAGATAGATAAAATAAAAACAAGAATAAACAAAAAATTAAAGAGATTAGAAAAATCAAAAGATATTGATATTTGTAATATGGATTGGATTGATATAAAAAAATATAAAGTAATTGATGTATTTGAGTTTTTGGAGATTCAAAAAAGAAATACAATAAAAAAATTCACAAAGGTCACCAAAGTGAAGTAGTTTATAATTTAAATAAAATAAAAGAGGTTGTGGTTTATAAAAGACACCAAGATGAAAACATCAAAACCCCTTCTCTTGGTTGTTTTTAGGCTTCTTTAGTGGGCCTTAACCGGGTTCTGGTAATGTATATTATACGAACTTTTAGGGGGTTTTTGGGGGTAAAAGATCGCATAACATACTGGTTGAAGAGGGATTTAGGGTTTTTGGGGGTAAAAGAGGCAGAAGATACAAAAAAAGGAGGTTTTTTTGATTTGAATCAACAAGGATCTCTGTTTATATTTTTTATTCACTTAGGTTAGGTAAGTTAATAATTATTTTCCTCCTGCTTTATGCATTATTTTGTGCATCTCTGCAGTGTTTTTCCAATAATTTGAAGATTTTTGTTTTTTATTTTCAGAGATTATTTCTTTATTATGTTCCTTATTTATTCTATCTTCTAACCCCTTATTATAGAGAGATTTTATTTTTTCAAATTTCTCTTTTGTGATTTCTCTATAAAAATGCAATCTATCAAAAGAGATTTGCATCCACTTCTCTTGAATAGGGAACCAGGCATCTAATTTATCTGATCCAGATTCAATCAAATGAACAGGGGTGTTTGAAAAACTTGCAATTTTTGTAGGAGAGAAAAGATCTTGAAAATATTTATCTTTATAAGCTTCTATAGGTCTTGTATACATGTTTGGTTTCATTTTTTGCACTTAGGTTAGGTAAGTTAATATTCTTTATAGAGAACAGTTATCATCTATTCTTTGCCTTTTTTATCTGGAAATAAAGAAGTCCCTCTAAATTTTGAAAAAAGATCTTCTCTAATTATCCTCTTGCCTATTGCATGATTCACTTTTTTTTCAAGGTCTTTTTTATCTTTTTCTAATTCTATTAATTTTTCCTGAAGTTGGTTAAAATGCTTTTCAGCATATTTATTAACGTCTTCTTGTCTGTTTCTTATCCCTGAATAATTAGTCCCACAATTAGGGCATTTATATCCTTGATCTATTTCATTATACCATCTTATTATTGGTGTGTCATCAAAAGGACAGATAAGATTTGTTTTTTCTTCTGCAGGGTGAGAATCATTCAATTTTTTCTTAATTTTCTCTCCTGTTTTCCAAAAAACATATTCAATTTCTTCTTGATTCATCAATAAACTAAAACCAATATTTTATTTAAAGATTTGTTTTCTAAAAAATATATTTAGAAATCAAAAAATCTTGATTTTTTGCTCTAAATTTTATTAATAATCTTTTGTTTTGTCAGGGTTTTTGCACTTAGGTTAAGTAAGTGAATACTTTAAATTTTAAAAAATTAAAAAGAGGATGGGAGAGGTGTTTTAAACAGGTGTTTCCTTAAAATAAAAAACTCCGACGATAAAAGGTGTTTAAACAGGGTGTTTAAATTATTATAAAAAATAAGAGGGTGTTTATCAGACCTAAACAGGTGTTTAAGGGTGTTTTAAACAGGTGTTTAAGGGTGTTTTTTTTACTAAAACAGGTGTTTAAGAAAAAAAAAGCTAAAAAAAATAAAAAATCTTAAAAAGAGTAAAATAAAAAAAATAAAAAACACAGCGACGAATAGAAAGGTTTTTAAATCTATTTTTCTAGAATATAATATGTTTGGATTGTTTAAAAGAAAAAAAGAGGTTGAAAATTTAAAAGAAGAAACAAAAAAAGGTTTTGAAAATGTAAAAAGAGACATTTCTTCTGTTAGTGGATGGATCAGACATCTTGATTCTGAAAAAAACATACATAAAAAAGATTTAGAAGATGTAAAGAAAGAGATGTCGACGATAAAGGATGAAATAGAAGGATTAAAAAACACAATTTCTTTTATGAATGAAATGAATTCAAACAGGGTGTTTTCAACACCTAAACAGGTGTTTAAAAAACAAACAGGTGTTCAAGCTGTTCAAACAGGTGTGCAAACAGGTGTTCAAACACCAAATTTTGAAAATTTTTCAGTTACAGAAAGAGCAATCCTCTGGGTATTACTAAATAGTGATATGAAACTGAGTTATGAAGATCTAGCAGCAATGCTAGGCAAAGAAAAAACAACTATTAGGGGCCAAATAAACCGTATAAAACAGAAAAGTGAGAGTTTAGTAAAGGAAAAAATAGAAGATAATGGGAAAAAAAGAGTATATATACCTGAAGAAATGAAAGAAAAAATGCTCAAAAAGTCAAAAGTGAGAGTTAATAAAGAAAAAAATAAAAAAAAGAAGAAAAAAGTGAGTGAATATTAGAGAGAAAATGAGAAAAATAAGAGAAAAAGTGAGTTTTGAAGGAAAGTTAGTTAAAAGTGAGAGAAATAAAAGAGGATCTCTGAGGGTTATACCCCTAGAAAAATAAAAAAATTGCTCACAAAGCAGAAAAAAAGTGAGTAAAAAAGAGGAAAACAAAAAAAGAGAGAAAAAATAAAAAAAGAAGAAACATCGACGACAAAAAGCAGGAAAGAAAAAGGATAAAAAAGAAAAAACAAAACATAAATATTAAGTTTTAGGGAAGAAAAAACCTAGTTTTAGAGATAAATATAAAATAATCGCTACACCGAAAAAAGAAAAATTCTTAAAAAAGACATAAAAAATAAAGAGAAAGTAGTTTTATAAGGTATTTAAATATCTCTGAGTTTTAAAATCGTCGAGAGAGTGGCTATTTTTTTAAGATCTTCAGAAATATTAAGATGGATGGTTTTATTATTTATTCTCTTTTTTTCTATAGGTATTCCTTTTTTCATGAGTCTTCCTATATAATCCCTTATAGAACTTTCAGAAAGACTGAGTCTTTTAGATATTGATTTGTAATTTGCTATTTCGTTTTCTTCATTTAATTGATATAATGCTGAAAAGACAGTCATTTCCTGCTCTGTAAGCTTCTTAAATTTAAATCTTACCTCTTTTTTAATACTATCAAGAGAATTAAGTATCTCGAGGGCATTATCCATAGAAGATTGTTCACTATTTATATTCCCTCTTTTCTTTTCTTGATTAAAATTATTATGGTTTATTTTCTCTTCTTTTTTATCTATATTATTTTGGTTCTCCTGATTATAAGGGAGTTGTGTATTTTCAGGAAGAGTCTTTACTGGAGAAGTATATTGAGGAGAATTTAATGTTGTTTCTGTATTTGTATTTCTTTGAAAGTTTTGAGTGTTTTTAGGGTATTGAGTAATTTGATCTCCTAATTCATTATAAGGGGTTATCTTATTTTGTGTTTTATATGAATTTGGGAAATGGCCTTCTTGCTCTTGAGGATGTTGTTTATGATTATATTTTTGATTTTGAGGGGTATATTGTTCTAAAGGAAAATCCTCTTGGTTGTATTGGTTGTATACCTCATAACTCCCTTTAGATTGTTCCTCAGACCTTAAATTCCTGTGAGTGTTGTGTTCTTTTTCTGTGAATTTATTCTCTTGTCTAAAGTTCGCATAATCTCTTTCTGGATGTGTCTGTCTGTGTGTCTGTCTGTGTGTCTGTCTGTCTGTCGAAACCCCTTTATTTCTTGTGGAAATCCTTAAATTTTGGCCATTTAAAGGCTTAAATCCTTGTCTGTCTGTCGAAGGATGTGTCGAATCTGTCGAATTTATTTGTCTGTCTGTCGAAGGATGTGTCGAAGTGTCTAAGTCATTATAAAATTGTTTTTTGTTTAAATTAGGGTTTTTTAAATTATGTATTTCCTGGTTTATGGTAGAAATAGATTCTTTTAAAGAATAAATCTCATTTTTAAGTAAATTAATGTCTTCTTTCACTCTCTTAAATGCCTCTTTTACACTATCCATATTCAAATAAAAATAAAGGGATATAAAAAGATTAAGATAATTTAAAATATGTTTTAAATTTTTTAGAAGCTATATTTGTTTCTTATTATAAACTTCATAGGCTTTATTACTTAACTTCCATCTAGATCTTCTTAAATAATTAACTCCTTTAGGGCTTTTTTTAATTTCATTAACAAGACCTTTATGTTTGAGTTCTAATAATAATTTTTTAACAAATTCTTCATCTCTAGCAATTTCTTCAGCTATATTAGAGGTAAAGACAGGATTAGGGGTAGTTGTATATAAATACAATAAAATTTGTTCTAAAATTTTATTTTTCTTTTCTTTTGAGATTTTCATAAAAAAGATAAAGAAAGATATCTTTTAAAACTTATCAAAGAATATTTTTTTATTTTTTAGAATTACTCTCTTCTTTAGAAGGTTTTTTTTGTCTTCCTACTTTTGGCATAGGCAAATGTAAAGGAAGGTTCAAGTCTTCTTCTAGAGAAAGAGCTTTAACATTGGCTTTTTTTAGAATTATATTGAATAAAGGTATTTTGAATTCTTTAGGAATTTTATTGTTTTTCCATTCTTTTAATATATCTTTAGCTGTTTTTGGGTCTAAACTAAGAATAAAATTACCTCCAATATTAACTTTTGCATAATCAGGATTATAATTTATTTTATAAGAAAAATTAAGAGAAAGAATTGTTTCTTTTGATTTTAACACTGATTGTTTAACTTCTTTAATATCTGTTATATCTATGTTTGAATTTATTTTCAAATCTTTAGATATTTCTTTTAGTTTTTCTATTTCTATTTTTGTATAATTAAAACCTAATAATTTCATTTTATCTTCTTATTAATTATTATAAGGTATTTTTAAAGTTTATTGTGATTAAAAAATAAGAAATAATTAAATTAAATCTTCTTCTGAAACAACTACAAAATCTCCTATAGCAATAATTGCATTATAAGGGACTAAAAATTCGTTGTTAGGTGTTGTCTCTAGATTAAGGTTTTTTGTATATGTAGTGGATTCTTTAATAATTATATTAATTAATTCTCCAGATGTAGTCTCAAAAGTAATGTCTTTAACAAAACCTAATCTTCTTCCTTCTTTTGTTACAATCATTTTACCAAGAAAATGGTGAAATGGTTTCTTTTCCTGAGCCATAATTAAAAGATGTGTGATAATTTTATAAACTTTTCTATGAAACAATACAATTTTTAAACAATCTAGGTTTTATTTAAAAATGGATATAATTCAAAAATCCCTTATATTTGCAAAAAAAGAATACAAAAAGAATGATCCTATGCATCAATGGAATCATATAGAAGCAGTTATGAAGAGAGCAATGGAAATTGCAAATCAATTAGAGAATATTGATTATAAATTATTGAAATTAGGAATAATATTCCATGATATAGATTATAATTCCGAAGATAATTTTGAAGAAAATTATAAAAATCATGTGAAAAACAGTGCAAAAATAGCAGAAAAATTTCTAAAAAAGGAAAATTACCCTAAAGAAGATATAAAGAGAGTGAAAAAAATAATCTATTCTCATTCAACTCCTCATAGAGAAAAATTTGGAGATACTAATATAAAAGAAGGAAAGATTCTTTATGATGCAGATAAATCTATATTTATAAAAGATCCTAATAAATATAAAAAATATTATTCTAAATTATATTTTAGTATTTCTAAAAAATTAGTCCTGAAACAACTAAATAATAAATTCAAATAATAATAATAATAATAATAATAATAATAATAATAATAATAATAATAATAATAATAATAATAAATTGTTAATAGATAATAAAAAAGGAAAATTATTTATTTAAAATATTAGACACCCTCACCCTATTGTTTCTTATGGAAAAGATTTAAAAAAGAATTTAATTGTTTTTTATTTTTATTTTTATTTAAAAAAATTATTATATTATATTATATATATTATATTATATTATTATATTAATAAATAATAAAAAGAAGGTTTTTATGTAGTGTGTAATTATTAAAAAATGTAGTCATAATTATTTAATTTTAATTTCCATAAGAAATAAAGGTGTTTTGCTTATTTAGTAGTTATAATCCTTTAAATAATTATTAAAATTATTCCGATGGAAAAGCTTTAAATAAAAATAGTTCCACAGGAAATAAACGTGTGAGGGTTAAGTAATATTTAATATAAAAAAATAAAAATGGTTGATGTAAATAAGATATTTGATTCATTTGATAAAAATAATATTTTTAAGAATAAGACTATTTTGCAATCTAATTATAAACCTGAAAATATACCTCATAGAGGAGATCAAATACAACAAGTAGCATCTATTTTAGCTCCTGTTTTAAGAGGTGAAAAACCAAGTAATTTATTTCTTTATGGGAAAACAGGTACAGGTAAGACATTATCAATAAAATATGTACAAGATGAATTAATGAAAAGAATAAAAAGAGAAGGTAATTTTAATCTAAAAATAGAATATTTAAATTGTAAGTTAAGAAAAGTATCAGATACAGAATATAGAATATTAGCAGAATTAATTAAAAAATTTGGAGGGAGTGTACCTTCTACTGGTTTACCTACACAAGCAGTTTATTCAAAATTTGTAGATAATATAGATTCACAAGAACAATTAATTGTTTTAATTTTAGATGAAATTGATCAGACAGTTAAAAAAATATCAAATGATTTTCTTTATAATTTAACAAGGTTAAATTCAGAATTAAGTAAAAGCCAGATTTGTATTGTAGGAATAAGTAATAATCTTACTTTTTTAGATAATCTTGATCCAAGAGTAAGAAGTTCTTTAGGAGAAGAAGAAATAGTCTTTCCTCCTTATAATGCTCTACAATTACAAGACATATTAAATAAAAGATCCCAAGAAGCATTTAAAGAAGGTGTTATTGAAGAAGGGGTTATTGCCAAATGTTCTGCTTATGCTGCAAGAGAGCATGGAGATGCAAGAAGAGCCTTGGATTTATTAAGAGTGTCAGGAGAATTAGCTGAAAGAGAGAGTTCTGAAAAGATTAAATTAAAACATATAGATGATGCTAATGATAAAATAGAAAAAGACAAAATTTTAGATGTTATAAGTTCAGAACCAAAACAATTTCAGTTAGTTTTACATTCTATTATAGAATTAAGTGAAAAAAAGAAAGAAGGAGAGTCAATATTTACTGGAGATATTTATAATTTTTACAAGGAATTTTGCAAAAGGAGTAGGACAGAAACATTAACTCAAAGAAGAGTTTCAGACATAATACAAGAATTTGATATGTTAGGAATAATAAATGTTAAAATTATTTCTAAAGGCAGAGGAGGCAGAATGAGAGAAATAAATTTAGCAATTTCAAATAACATAGTAGACCAAGCTAAAAAAATTATTAGTAATTCATTAAATTATAATTGATTATATCTAATAGTCTAAAAAAGAAATAATTGAAAAATGGAAAGAGATAATAAAAATATTTTAGGATTTTGTTTTAAGAAAGGAATAATAGTAGATAACCAGACATTTAATTTATTTGAAGATGTGAATGATGAAGATTCTATAAAATTTTTATTAGAAAGAATAAAAAATAACACAGGACAAAAATTCATAAACAAGGATGTTTTAAAAAAAAACAAAGAAAAAATAAAGAGGTTTTTACTTGAATTATCCAAAGAAAAACAACAGGAATTTGATATTTTTAAAAATAAAATAGGTTTAGATAATAATGAAAGAGAAAGTAAAAAAGAAAATATTACTAAAAAAAACAAAAAAGACCAAAATAAAAAGATTTCTGGAAGAGTTAATTTAGGTTCTAGACCTGATTTTCCTAATAAACAATTAGGAGTAAAGGATTTTGTTAATTATTTTAAAAGCAGACACAAAGAATTAAAAAATATTTTACAAGAACATGCAGAATTAGATAATTTAGTTTCTATAAATAGGCTCTCAGGAAATACACAAGGGGTTTCTTTAATAGGGATAGTTTCAGATAAAAAAGTAACTAAAAACAAAAATATATTATTACAAGTAGAAGATTTGACAGGAAGCATAAGAGTTTTAATAAATCAAAATAAACCAGAATTATATAAAAAAGCAGAAGAAATTAGTTTAGATTCTGTTTTGGGTTTTAAGGGTTCTGGAAATAAGGAAATAATCTTTGCTAATGAGATTGTTTTTCCTGAGGCAAGACTTCCTGAAAAAAAGAAATCGCCTATTGAGGAGTATGCCTTGTTTATAGGAGATTTACATTTTGGAAGTAAATTATTTTTAAAAAAAAGTTTTGAAAATTTTATTTATTATTTAAGTGAAGATAACCCTGATTCTCATGATCCCAATAATAAAGTAAGTAAGATAAAATATCTTGTGTTAATAGGAGATATTATAACAGGTGTAGGAAATTATCCTGATCAAGAAAAAGACCTGGAAATAAAAGATTTAGAGAAACAATTTTTAGAATTTTCTAAATATTTAGAAAAAATAAGAAAAGACATAAAAATAATTGCTTTTCCTGGAAACCATGATTGTGTGAGATTAATGGAGCCTCAACCTGTTTTTGATGAAAAATTTGCATGGCCTTTATTTCAATTAGAAAACATAATTATCTCAGAAAATCCTGCGAGGTTTAATATAGGAGCTACAAAAGATTTTTCTGGTTTTGATGTTTTAGGATATCATGGGTTTTCTTTTCCTTATTATGCTAATAACATTCCTAGTTTAATAGAAAAAGATGCTATGAATGCTCCTGCAGAAATAATGAAATATTTATTGAAAAATAGGCATCTTGCACCAGCTCACACTTCTACACAATATTATCCTTCTGAAGAAGACCCTCTCCTTATTAAAAAAATTCCTGATATCTTTGTTTCAGGACATACCCATAAAGCACATATTGAAAACTATAATAATATCTCTCTTATTTCAGTTTCTTGTTGGGAAGCAATGACTTCTTACCAAGAAAAAATGGGAAATAAACCAGATCATTGTAAAGTACCAATGTTTAATTTAAAAAAAGGGAATATAAGGATACTTGATTTTGAAGACAAAGAAGAATCAGAAGAGAAAAAACTAGCAAGATAAAATAAAAATGAAAATAGGAATAGATATAGATGATGTTATTGCAGAATTTAGAAAAGGATTTTTAAGATACTATCAAAAAAAGAAAGATTTTGATATAAATAGAGCATACGTTGTTGATAGAATAAGGGATTATTTTATTAATAAAGAAGAAGTAGGAGACGAAATAGAAAATTTTCATTTTACTGAAGAATTTGAAAATTTGGAAATTGTTAAGGGTTCAGAAAAATCAATTAATTTGCTATATAAAGAAAACCAAATAACCTTTATAACAGCAAGACCAAAAGAACATAGTGAAAGAACCAAGAGATTTATTAATAAATATTTTCCAGAAAACCTTAAAATTATTCATTCTGAAGAAGCTGAGAATTTTTCAAAAAAAAGAATTCAAACAAAAGGAGATATATGCGAAATAGAAAAAATAGATATTATGATAGAGGATAAACCATGTTATGCTATAGATTGTGCTAAAAGAGGGGTTTTTGTTTTTATCTTAGAAAGGCCATGGAATAAACATTACAATTTTAGAAATTATAATAATATAGAAATAGTTAAAGATTGGAATGAGATATTCAATAAAATAAATAAAATGAAAATAAAAAATAATGAAAATAAAAGATAGAGTATATGGGCCAGAAGAAATAAAAGAAGAAGTTTTAATTGATATTATTAATTCAGGTTCTATGCAGAGACTTAAAGGTGTTTCTCAGTTAGGGATGCCTGATAAATATTTTTTTAAAAAAGGATTTTCAAGATATGAACATTCTTTAGGTGTTTTGATATTATTAAGAAAATTAGGAGCAGGATTAGAAGAACAAGTTTCAGGCTTGTTACATGATGTTTCTCATACAACCTTTTCTCATGTTATAGATTGGATCTATGGAGACCCTGAAAAAGAAGATTATCAAGATAAAAATCTTTTTGATTCAATAAAAAATTCAAATATAAAAAATATTTTAGAAAAAAAGAGGTTTAATTATAAAAGAATATCTAATCATGAAAATTTTCCCTTGCTAGAGAGAGAAACTCCAGGTTTATGTGCTGATAGAATTGATTATTGTCTGAGGGAAATAGCTTTAGATAAGAAAAGAGATTTATCAAAAAGACTATATGAAAATTTAAGAGTTAAAAATAATCAGGTTGTTTTTAAAAACAAAGAAATTGCTGAAATCTTTGCAAAAGAATATATGGGTTTACAAAAAAAATCATGGGCAAGTGATAAAGCAAGAGCTAGTTATTATCTTTTGTCAAATACTTTAAAAGAAGGTCTTGAAAAAAACATTCTTTCTTTAGAAGATTTTCAAAAAACAGAAAGTCATGTTTTAAATATTTTAGAAAATCAAGGGAATGGTTTTATTTTAGAAAACCTTAATCTTCTTAAAAAAGGGTTTAAGATAATAGAAGATAAAAAAGGGGTTGAATTGAAAAAGAAATTTAGATATATTGACCCTGAAGTCACTTTTAATAATCACTATAAAAAACTAAGTGAGTTATCAAAAAAATATAATGATTTTATTGAGTCAGAAAAAGAAAATTCAAAATTAAATAAAAAAGTGTTAATAAAACCTTAATAAAAATGGAAAATAATTTAATTAGTATTTTGAAGAATTTTGTAAGAGAAAAGTGTGTTAGTGAAAACAGTAAATATGGAGAAGAAGTTTACGAAGCCCATTTTGTTCCTATGGTCGAATATGCAAGGGAATTAGTTAGGACACACAAAGAGGAAGAAGAAAAAATAGATGAAGAGGTAGTGGAAATTTCTTCTTGGCTCCATGATATTGGTTCTATAATCTATGGAAGAAAAGACCACCATATAACAGGAGCTAAAATAGCAGAGAAAAAATTAAGAGACCTTAGTTATCCTGAAGAAAAAATCAAAAAAGTAAAAAAATGTATTTTAAATCACAGAGGTTCAAGAGATAATTCTAGGGAAACAAAAGAAGAACAGATTGTTGCAGAAGCAGATGCTATGAGTAACTTTGATAATCTTCCGGGGATTTTTAAGGCTTCTTTGGTTCATGAGAAAAAAACACAAGAGGAATCAAGAAAAGAAGTAATAAAAAAATTACAAAATAAATATAATCAGCTTTCTGAAAAAGGAAAAAAATTAATTAAACCTAGATATGATGCTGCAATGTTGTTATTAAAATGAAAACAGATGATTATTTCAAGAAACTGAAAACAGATGTAGATAAAGTTTATGATATGGCTGGAAAAGCCAGAGAAAAAGGTTTTGATTTTTCAGAACAAGTAGAAATTCCTTTAGCAATGTCTATGGCTGAAAAAGTAGTAGGGTTGATATCAAATATGTACCCTCAAATGAGAAATTCAGGAATTGCAGATAGAATAAAAGAGCTTGAAAAAGAACATGGTAAACTAGAAGCAACAGTTGTTTTTAAAATAGGAGAAGAAGTAGCGAGACAAAAATTTTGTAAATTTGATGATTTATTACAGGCAATAGATGCAGGAATAAGGATAGGTCTTGCTTATATTACTTTAGGAGTTGTTTCTTCTCCTATGGAAGGTTTTACTGGTTTAAAGACAAGAAAAAGAAAAGACAATGGAAAAGAATTTCTTGAAGCTAGTTTTGCAGGACCTATAAGATCTGCTGGTACAACTGCTTCATGTATTGTTTTAATGTTGATTGATTATTTAAGAGAAACTTTTGGTTATGCAAAATATGACCCAACAGAAGAGGAAATAAAAAGAGTCTATGCAGAACTAGAACATTTTCATGACAGAGTAACTAATTTACAATATATGCCTACAGAAGAAGAAGCTAATTTTCTTGCAAAAAACATGCCTATATTAGTAGCAGGAGATCCTTCTGAAAAAGTTGAGGTACCTAATTATAAAAATTTAGATAGAATTGAAACTAATTTTTTAAGAAGTGGTTATTGTTTAGTCATGGCTGAGGGTCTTGCCCAAAAAGCACCAAAAGGTTTTAGAAAATTAAAACAAGCAAAAAAGGATGGTATAAAATCAACTGGTTTTGATTTTTTAGAAGAATATCTTAAGATTCATGAAAAAACACAATCAGGAAAATCTTCTGATGGAGGAGATACAAGACCTACTTATATAAAAGACCTTGTAGCAGGAAGGCCTGTTTATGGGCATCCTTCTAGGAGAGGAGGTTTAAGATATAGGTATGGGAGAGGGAGAACCAGTGGTTTTTCTGCTGCATCAGTTCATCCTGCCACTATGGCAATAACAGATGGTTTTATTTCTAATGGAACTCAATTAAAAATAGAAAAACCAACAAAAGGGTGTGCAGTTACTTCTTGTGATAGTATAGAAGGGCCTATTGTGAAACTTAAGGATAAAAGTGTAAAAAAACCTCTTACTACAGAAGAAGCAAAAAAGATTTATCCAGAGGTTGAAGAGATTATTTATTTGGGAGATTTGCTTTTTCCTTTTAGTGATCTTGCGAATAGAAATGCAGAACTAATAAAACCAGGATATGTAGAAGAATGGTGGAATTTAGAATTAAAAAAAGCTATTAAAGAGAATAAAAAATCAAAAGAGATTGAAACTATAGATCCCTTTAATATTTCTCTAGAAAAAGCAATTGAGATTTCAAGAAATTATAGTCTTCCATTACATCCTAAATATATCTTTTTTTGGGATCAAATAGATCTCGAAGAAGACCTTGGAAAAGAAGGGCTTATAAATTTTATAAAATGGTTGAAAAATTCAAAAATAGAGGAAAAAATCATCTTACCCTTTAATAAAGAAAAAGAAGAATCTTTTGCAAAAGGAAAAAGAGTCTTAGAGATTCTAGGAATAGAACATATGGTTACTCCTGACAATGTTGTAATAAACAAAGAGAATTCAAAAGCATTATTGGCTAATTTAGGTATTGATATAGGATTAGTTGAAAAAAAAGAAAGTGTGAAATTAAACGAACATCTAAATGAAAAAGAATTTGATAAAAGTGATAAAAGAACAATAGAAATTATAGATCTTATTTCTAATTTTAAAATAAAGGACAAAGCAGGAGAATTTATTGGTGCAAGAATGGGGAGACCTGAAAAAGCTAAATTAAGAAAACTTCAGGGAAGCCCTAATATGTTGTTTCCAGTTGGAAAAGAAGGAGGTAAAATGAGGAGCCTGCAATCTACTTTAGAGATAGGAGAGATTAATAATGATTTCCCTTTGTTTTTTTGTAAAAACTGTAAAAAAGAGACAATTTACCCTGTTTGTGAAAATTGTAATAAAAAGACAATTCAAATGTATTTTTTTAGTGATCTAAAAGAAAAATCATTTAATAAAAAAGAACAAAGGAGTAACTTAGAGGAAGGAGTTCCCTATTCTACAAGGAAAATAGATATTAAACATTATTACCAAAAAGCATTAGAAAAAATAGGCATGAAAAGAGTTGAAGCTCCCAAATTAATAAAAGGGGTTAGAGGAACTTCTTCTAAAAACCATGGTTTAGAACATCTTTCTAAGGGATTATTAAGGGCTAAATATGGTTTACAAGTTAACAAAGATGGAACAATAAGAGTAGATGGAACAGAACTTCCTTTGTTTTATTTTAAACCAAGTGAAATAGGTGCAAGTGTAGAAAAATTAAGAGAATTGGGATATACAAAAGATATTTATGGAAAGTCTCTTGAAAAAGAAGACCAGTTAGTTGAATCTATGCCTCATGATATTCTTATTCCCGCACCTACTGATTCTTTTGATGAAAGAGGAGACGAAGTTTTTATGAAAATAGCTAATTTTGTTGATGAAGAACTAGAAAAGATTTATGGAATTAAAAAATTTTACAACATTAAAAAAAGAGAAGATTTAATAGGGCATATAGGGGTTGCAATGGCCCCACATAATTGTGCTGGTGTTGCAGGAAGAATAATAGGTTTTTCTAAAGTACAGGGTATTTATGCAAGCCCATATATACATGCTGCAATAAGAAGAGATTGTGATGGAGATGAAGCAGCAATAATGTTGTTGGGGGATGTTTTACTTAACTTTTCAAAAGAGTTTTTACCTGGGCACAGAGGGGGAACACAGGACGCTCCCTTGGTCTTAAATGCTAAAATAGATGCAGGAGAAGTAGATGACCAAATACTTGATTTAGAAATGTGTTGGAATTATCCTTTAGAACTTTATGAGGCAGCAGAAGAAAAAAAACATTCTTCTGAAGTTGATGTAGAGTTTGTTGAAGACATAATGAAAAAAGGAGAAAATCCTTTTCTGAATATGGGTTATACACATGATACTTCAGACATGAATGGAGGGGTTCTATGTTCTGCTTATAAAAAATTAGGCACGATGCAGGAAAAGGTAGAACATCAGATGGAATTAGCAGAAAAACTAAGAGCAGTAGATACAGCAGATACTGCGAGACTTGTTATAGATAGACATTTTATAAGAGATATGAAAGGTAATTTAAGGAAATTTTCTCAACAGGAATTTAGGTGTGTTGATTGTAATTTAATAATGAGAAGGCCCCCTCTTCATGGAAAATGCCCAAAATGCGGTGGAAAAATTATTTTTACAATTCATGAAGGAGGCATTAAAAAATACCTTGAACCTGCACTTACTCTTTCAAGGAAATACCATCTTTCCCAATATACTCAACAAAATATAGAGCTTGTTAAGAGATACATTGATAGTATTTTTGGAAAAGAATTAGAAAAACAAGAAAATATCGACAAATGGTTTTAGTTTTTATTAAATAAAACAAAAAAATAAAATATTAATAACTAATTAAAACCCCAAGTAAATTAATATTGTTGGGACTAATAAACAACCCATCATGTTTGTTCTTCTTACTCCTAATGAAATAAGATAAAACCCTGTTAAACTTGATATTGAAAAAACAAGAAGACCAAAAAGACCACTTACAAGTAAGATAACAAGAGCTAATAGAGATAAGGTTACATAAGAAAAAATATGATAAGGAATCTGATGTATTTTTTTACAAAAAAATCTCCCTAAAATAATTGTTATGTAATAAGATAAAACTCCAGAGAGAAAAATTATTAGAATTATTAATAAAATAATGGAATTATTAGGGCTTCCAATTATTGTTTTTATTGCTGCAGCAGAACCTGTTCTTGTTTTTGATAAAATATAAAGAGTGATAAAAGAAAAACCCATAACTAAGGTATTTGTTGCTCCCAATAGAACAAGGAAGGTTTTTTTATTTTCTTTATTTTGTTTTTTATTAAATAGTGTGTTCCCTATTATAGCAGCTTGCCCTGATCCTAGACCAGGAAGGAAACTACACAAAGGAGAAGCAAACATCGATCCTATTATTGCCCTTGAAAAGTTTTTTCTGTTTAATAGGGAAAAGGTTGTCTTTTTGGGAATTTTTTGTTTAGGGATTAGAGGTTTGTTTTTTATACTTGTTATTAACATAGAACTACCAAAGAGCCCTGTTAATAAAGGTAGCAAAGGTTGTTTTAGTCCACCTTCCAGATTTAAAATACTAAAACCAAGAATACCCGAAATCAAAAAAACAAAAAGAGCTGTTTTTCTATTTTTTTCAAGCATAATCATTAAGAAAGAAATAAAGATAAGTAAAAAAGGAAGAAAAGATTCTATTGTTGGATATATTTTTGGAATTATTTTTATTGCAGGGAAAGAAATAATTAATAAAAGAAAGATAGCAAAGAAACTACCATATGCAGACAAAACAATTGCATTAAATCCTTGTCCTTTTTTTAATAACTCATGGCCTGGGAGGACACTTAGTTCTGTAGAAGTATCAGGGCAACCCAAAAGAATAGAGGGAATAAAATCAATAAAAGTATGAGTTAATGACATTGAGGTTATAAATACAACAAGATAGAGAGGATTTATATTTAATAAGAAACCTGTAGAAAGAGAGATTAAAAAAGCTCCTATTAAATTTATATGTATACCAGGAATTAGGCCTGTTATTATGCCAAATAAAATCCCTATTAACAAAGCAGCAATTATTTCTGCTAACATTGAAAACACAAGAAAACAAATTTTATAAATGCTTATAAGTTAAACAAAAAGGGATTTTAGGGGCTTTATAATGAAAAAGAAAACAAAAGACAGAATCATTTCAATGGAAAACACACTTGCAAAAACAATAGAGACTAAGATAGAAAATAAGGAACCATTAAGAGAGGTGAATAGGGTTTTTAATATTTATAAACAAACCTGTGATAAATTTGGTTATGTTTCAGAAAAGCACGATGAAATTTCTGCAAAATACATTAATTACCTGAAGAATAGAGAATAAGTGCTTGAAATATTTTCTTTTTTGTTTAGAAAAGTTTTTAATTATTGGTTTAGTTGGTTTCTTTATGAATAAAGAAGAATTTGATAAAGCAGTGAATTTAATTAGAAGAAATACAGATGAAATAATAGGAGAAGAAGAGTTATTTGGTATGTTAAAAGCAGATAGAAAACCTGTTATTTATTGGGGAACAGCTCCTACAGGGAGACCTCATGTAGGTTATTTTTTTCCTATGCTTAAGATTGCGGATTTATTAAAAGCAGGATGTAAGGTGAAGGTTTTATTAGCTGATTTGCATGCTGCATTGGATAATACTCCTTGGGAAGTTTTAGATTATAGATATGAATATTATTCAAAAACAATAAAATATTTAATAGAATCAATAGGAGTAGACACAAAAGATTTGGATTTTGTAAAAGGCTCTGATTTTCAATTAAAAAGAGCATATGTTTTTGATGTTTTAAAAATGAGTAGTTTTAGTTCTTTAAGAGATGCAAAGAGAGCAGCTGCAGAAGTGGTAAAAAATATGGAAGGAGACAAAGCAAAGCTTTCAGGTTTAATATACCCTATAATGCAGAATTGTGATGAAGTTTATTTAGAATCAGATGCTCAATTAGGAGGTACAGATCAAAGAAATACTATGGTGTTAGCTAGAGAAAATCTTCCTAAATTAGGATATAAACCAAGAACAGAAATAATACATAAACTAATTCCTGGTTTAATAGGGGAAAAGATGTCTTCTTCAGTAGAAGGGGGAAAAATAGATCTTTTGGATGATGAAGAAACAGTAAAGAAAAAAATGAAAAAAGCAGAATGTGAAGAAGGAAAAACTAACAATGGGATTCTTCCTTTTGTTAAATATGTTTTAATGACCATAAAAAAGGATAAACAAGAAAAACTTGTTGTAAAGAGACCTGAAAAATTTGGAGGAAATATAGAATATGAAGATTATGAATCTCTTGAAAAAGATTTTGTTGAAAAAAAACTACATCCCCTTGATCTTAAAAATGCAGTTTCTGAAGAGATAAATAAGATTCTGTTTCATATAAGAAAACACAAAGAAGAATTAGAGGAAATTTCAAAAAGAGCATACCCACAGAAAAATGATGGTTAAGGAAGAAAAATATGAAATTGAAGTGGCAAGGGTTGAAAAATCAGATGAAAAAGACAAGCTAAGGTGTTATTTTTCTTATTGTTTAGGTGAGAGTTATTTTGATATCAATAAAAAAGAGATAAATAAATTTTTGCCAGGTGAAAAATATCAAGGGGTTTTCAGTGTTTCAGGAATGAAAGATTTTCTTGGAGAAGAAGAAAAAGAAGAGAATGTTTGTACATGGAGTACTTGTCTTGAAAGAATAATTAATGAAAATAATGAAGTTCTTTTTGAATCTGAGAGTGAAAAAGAAAAAAGAGCTGTATT
>DATFJM010000082.1:0-2441 GCA_035269225.1 Candidatus Nanoarchaeia archaeon | reverse complement strand
ATTCTGAGGACAGTGATGATTCTGAGGAGAGTGAAGATGATGAAGAATCTGGAGACGAATCTGAAGATGAAGATGATGAAGACTCTGAGGAATCAGATGAAGATTCTGAGGACAGTGATGATTCTGAGGAGAGTGAAGAAGATGAAGAATCTGGAGACGAATCTGAAGATGAAGATGATGAAGACTCTGAGGAATCAGATGAAGATTCTGAGGAGAGTGAAGAAGATGAAGAATCTGAAGACAGTGAGGAATCAGATGAAGAGGATGACGATTCAGACGAGGGAACAGATGATAAAGACAAAGAAGAATAATCCTGGATTTTTAATTTAAAATTTATTTTTTATTTTCCAATTATTTTTTAATTTTTAAGTAGTTACAGATAAAAAGGTTTAAAAATAAAACCTTCTCTTTTTTATTATGGAAAAAGAAACAAAATATGGGGTACTCTCAGATATACATGAAAACCCTAAAATACTTCCTTATGCCTTAGATGCCTTAAAAAAAGAAGGAGCTGAAATGCTTATTGTTAATGGAGACATAGGAACAATTGCAGATAATCTTGAAGATTCTCAAAGATTTACAGCATATATTTTAGACAACATTGCTAAAACAGGTATTGAATCATATATACAGCCAGGAAGCCATGAAACAATAGGTGCTTTTGAATCTGTATTAGATTATTTTAAAGAAAAAAACAAAAATATAATAGATGTTAAAGAAAACCCCAAGATTGATTCTAATAATCATTCCCTAATATTTCTCCCTGGTTCTGATTGGAATGTTTCAGGAGGAGAATACACTCTAACAGATAACAACATAGAAACAGGATTTTACCACATACCACAAAAACAAGGACCAGATCAATATAGGTATTACAAAAATATGAATGATTTAGAAAAACAACTAACTGAGCCTGAAAAAACAATTGCTGTTTCCCATATTCCAAGAAAGTTCAATAATATAGAAAATTGTGTTGATGTGGCAGAATTTGGTGAAATACAAAAAGATTTCTTTGCAGATATTGTTAATTATGAAGATGGAGAACAACAAATAAGGGTTTATGAAAAAAATGGAGAAAATGGAACAATAGTAAAACCTAAACCAGTAAAAGAATTTATTAGAAACCAATCTTTTGAAAAAGGAGGTATTTTCCCTTCTGAAATCGCAAAATATTTTCAAAGTTTTGGAGCTCCTATTGAAATAAAAAAAGAAAACAGAGGTAATGAATCTCTAAAAAACCTATATGAAAAATCAGGAATAACAAAGGCAGTTTCAGGGCATTTTCATGAAAGTGGACATAGAGCAAATGATTCAAAAGGAAATCATGTTGAACCAGGAAAATACACTAATGAATTATTCTGGAATTCAGGTTACTTAGATGTAGGACAAACAGGAATTTTAAAAGTAAAAGACAACAAGGTTTCTTATGACAATATTCAATTAAGGTAATTAGTTTTATAACATTCTCCATTATTAAAATTCTGCAGAAAAATTTAAATAAATGTAAACATACATTTAAACATGGTTAAAACAATTACTGTAAAAGAAGATGCATACAAAACATTGCTATTAAACAAAATGGCAGATGAAAGTTTTTCAGAATTAATAAGAAGAATTTTTAGTAAAAAAGACATAATGGATTTTGCAGGCTCTTGGAAAAAAATATCTGAAAAAAGAGCAGATGAAGCAAAAAAAGAAATTTTATCACAAAGAAAAAAATCTACAAAAGAGTTATTAAAAAATGATATGTATTGATTCTGATTGTATAATTGATTTTCTAAAAGGAAATGAAAAAGTAATAAAAACAATTGAAAAATACAAAAATGAGATATGTACTACAGAAATAAATGCCTTTGAGATATTCTTTGGAGCTTATAGGAAATTTTCAAAAGAAGAAATAAATGAAGCATCAAGATTTTTTAATTCAATAGATGTCTTATCTTTTGATAAACCCTGTGGAAAAATTTCTGCTGAAATTCTTTCTTCCTTGCTAAAACAAGGAAAAGAAATAGAACAAAATGATTGTTTTATAGCTTCAATAATGATAAAGAACCATGTAAAAAAGATAATAACAAGGAACAAAAAACACTTTTCAAAAATAAAAGATATTGAAGCCATAGTCCCATAAGGAATAAATTAAAAGAAGGGAGGAATTTGATTAACTTTATAAATTTCTTAAATCTTTAAAACATATGAAAATAGTCGCTATTGGAGATCCGCATGGAAAGTTACCAAAAGACTTAGATAATATTATAAAAAGAAATAATCCTGATTTAATTATTTGTGTTGGAGACTGGGCATTTACTCCTGAAAAACCATGGTTAGAAGAATCCTGGAAAGGGATTAAAAGAAAGTTTATTGATGACAGTTATAAAAACTCTGTAGACAAGGTTTGTTCTTATGGTTTACCTGTTTTAACATTAAGAGGAAACATGTTTATG
>DATFJM010000081.1:0-5830 GCA_035269225.1 Candidatus Nanoarchaeia archaeon | reverse complement strand
TTTATCGAACTTGGAAATATCTTAAAGAACAAAATTTTAATGTAAATGAAACAAACAAAGATGAAACAGAAAAAAAATTTACAGGAGATATTTCACCTATTTGGCGAACCATAGGAATGATTGTTCCATTTTACAATCTTTATTTAATGTATAAATTATTTGAATGGTCAACCACTTATGCAGATATAAAAAAGATTGAAAATGATTTATATGGTTGGGCATTACTTTCTACTGTAATTGGATTGAATATTCTCACAGCATTTTTACCATTCCTATTTTTCTTAGGAGTTGTCCCATTCGCTCAAACACAAAATTTACTAAATAAAGTAATCGTAAAACATGATAAAAAACCAATAAAAAAATCTCCTTATGTGATTGAATGGATAATCTTAATATTAGGCGGAATCTGGATACTTTTAGCAATAGTTGGATTGCTCATGCCTGAAGATTTTGTTCAAGATGTTTCAATTCCAGAATATATTGAAACTCAATGTAATGACTATTGTTATGATATTAATGGAGCAACCCAATATATGCTTGAATATTCTTATGGAATTGAATCATTTGTTTGCTATTGCACTGATGATTATTCGAATGTGATTGAACAAACTTCTTACCCATATTCCTTACCATAGAATGTCGCCCTTTTATTCTTGTGTTAGAAGGCACTTCGTGCTTGAAGACGAAAACTCAAACTCAACTTCTTCGTCGCTTCGCTCCTCGACCACGTTGCACTCTCGCCTACGGCTCGGGGGATTTAACAGCGATTAAGAGGAAAGCTCGTTGCACTTCGGTTTCCCAAATTCGGTTTTGTGGGTTGCCTCAAAACCGAACTTCTCTTAATCGCGATGATAAAAGGTTTCACCCAAATTTTTCTGATTTAATTCGGAAATTTTTGAAAATATGTTTTGAACACTAAAAAAACAAACATATTTATATATTAAAAAACAATATTATATATGAAGAAAATATTTTTTGTGTTGTTTTTATTAATCTTTAGTCTTTCTTTTATCTCTTCTTTTAATAATGTTTTAGAATATGAAAATAATTCTTATATAAATATTTCAGAAAAGGGAGATATAAAAGGAATTTTAGAATATGGAAAAAACCAGATAATGTTTTCTAACAATAATTCAGAGATTCAAAAAAAATGTATTTATTCTGAAGATTTTTTTGAGAATAAAGACAATTGCATTTCTAATTGTACTCTAAAAAATTATGAATGTGTTTTAAAGGAAGATTATTGCTATTATTGTATTGATCAATCTCCAAAATCATTAATGAGTTTATTATGGGGTAAATTAAAAAGTTGGTTAAATATAGGAGGAAAAAATAAAAAAGCAAATGTTCAAAACAAGGGAGGAGATAATGATAATGAAAAGAAAGAAGAATTTGAAAAATTAAAAAAACAAACATTTGAAAAACTAATTCTTGAATCAGGAAAATTAGACAACCCTGAAGAGATACATAATAATTTAGAAAAGATGATTGAAAATGCAGAAAGTTTAAATGAAATTATAGAATTGAATAATGCTATTAATGAATATTGCTTTAAGACAGGAGATGTTTATAATGATTATGAAAATGAACAATGTAAAGAACTAAGAAAAAAAATAAAGAAAAAAGCAGATAAATTTAAAGATGAAGAATTTGATAAAATAGACCCAAATGATCCAAAGGCATTAAACAAAATGATGCAATTAAGAGCATTGTTAATGGCATTTGAAAAAGCAAGTGGAGGAAGTGAACTTTTTTCTGAAGAAAATGTAAAAAAGGTAAGAAGAGGCTTAAAAAAGAAAGCTAAAAAGTGGTGGAATAAACACATAATTAATGAGGATAAAACAATTGAGGAATTATGGGAAGACTGGGCACTTGCATCTGCATTTACAAAAGCAACATGGGAGGGTGAAGGGATATACTATGGTAATGAAAATGATTCATCCTTATTTGGAGGAAAAATGACTGAATTAAAACAAGATATAAATAAAAAAGCAAATAAGATTGTTGCAAAGAAACTTCTTGAAATTGATGTTTGTGATCCAGATAAAGAAAAACTAGAAAGATTAAAACAACAATTAAAACAAAAAAATAGCAAAGGAGAAATTATTAATGAAAATGGTTGTGAGATTTTATTAAATTCAAAAAAAGCTTGCGAAGCTCTTGAAAAAGGAAATTTGCAAGAAGCTTACAAAGAATGTTATGAAAATTCTAATTTAGATGAGAATGAAAAATCTAAACTTCCTGAACCTCCAATTGATTGTAATGGAGAGGATTCAAAAAATACATCTAATAAAAATAAAGAGGTTGAAGAAGAGGAAGGTTATTATGAAGAAACCCCCACAAATATAACAGAAGAATTAAGAATTAATTTTTATGAAGAAGATGTTCTTGGTTTTGACTTTGAAATTGAAAATTCAGAAAGAGAACACGATGAAGTTTTGTATTGTTTTCTTGAATGTGGTTATGAACCACCTCTTGTATATGCTGATGAATTTCCAGAAACAGAAGAGATGTGTTATGAAACTTTGGGAGGGTTTGTAGATGAAGAGACACTTGTTCCTTGTTATCCTCGTGAAATGCCTCCAGAGGAAATTTCTAATTGTATTGCTATATGTGCAGAAAATCCAGATAATTTCTAAAACCTATCTAAAAAATCATACTCTTCTATTATTTTATTATATATTTTACAATATTCTTCTGTGTTAAGCTCTTTTCCATTGTTGTATTTGTCTTGCCACCATCTAATCATTTCTTTAACTATTTCGTTTTCTGCTTCCCCTCCCCCGTAATCAAAATACCAATCATATTCTGATTCATACTCTCCATCTTCCTGCCAGTCAGAATCCACCCAATTAAATATTTCATTATCAAGTCTACTTGTTAATTCTCCTTCAGAAAAATTTTCTTTTATTTTTTCAATTATATTTTCAAGATCCATCTTAACTAATAAAAACTCTGAACAATCTTCCGCCTAAATAAGAAATTAATGCTCCCAAGGCCAACATAATCAATCCAATAAAAAAGAATTTTTTTGATTCTTTTTCTTTCTTTTTAACAATCTTTATTACAGCAATCATAAGATTTATGAAAAACAAGAGAACTGAAAAATAAAATAACAATAAGGAAAAAACAAATCCATGGAATTTTCCTAGGGCCAGTGATAGATCAAAGATTACTAAAGCTATAAACATTAAGACTATTATCCCTAATTCAGTAAAAAACAACTTTTTTGATTTTTTGTTTATTTTCATTTTAATTCACTAACATTAATCATATTTTATTTAATAATTCTTTCATAAGATTTATTTCTCTTTTTTGTGTTTTAATAATTTCTTTTGAAAGATTTTTTACTTCATAATTGTTTATTTCAGCTTCCTGGCTTGTAAGTATTGCAGAAGAGTGATGAGGAATCATAGCTTTTATATATTGCTCATCTTGTATAAATGTTTGTGTTCTTAAAAAAACCAAAGCAAGAATAAAAATAACAATTCCCGAGATTAAAATAATTCTATTTAATCTTTTATTATTAAACCTGCCTTTCATCATAAACAACATAATAATTCCCATTGGAGCGACCATTAATAAAGCCATATAAAACCTTGTCATACTAAAATATATATGATTTAGACTATCTACATTAAGAAACATCACAACATACATAATAAAGAAAGAGATAATCAGCATAACAAAGAATTTTTTATACCTCTTTTCTACCATAAATTAAAAAAGAGAATTAATTATATAAATATTGTTATTTTTCTTTCTGAATAAAATGGTTGAATACTTCCTCGGAAAAACACTCACTATAAATAGCATATTCCATTTTTTAATTCCTTTTGGAATAGGATATCTCTTAAAGAAAAAATGGTTTTATGGTATTGGTATTTTGATTTTATTTGAAATACTGGAAAACTCTTTTAGTTTAACTATTTCTTTAGGAAACTGGACTATGATATCCCCTGAACCTTTAGTAAATATAATTGCAGACTTAATAATAGGTACAGGAGGATTGTATTTAGGTTGTAGATTAAGGAATTATATTATGGAAAATAAAGAATAAACAATAAGTCATATCTCTTGATTTATTTTTTCTGATTCTTCTTTATTTAGAATCACTTTTCTCTCTTTAAAATCCACTCCCCAGTTTTTAAAAAATTCTCTGAGTTTTTTGGAATTTTTCTCTGAAACAATTATTACAGATTTTGTTGGTTTTATATGAGGTGTATCTGAAAGAATGCCTTCTTCAACATACAAATATTTTCCATGATTAGAGTATCTTCTATGCCCATATAATTCCCTACTGAATTTCACTCTTTGACTTGGTTTTTTAAAGTTTGAATTAATTATAAACTCAATACCAATAGATTTATTGTTTATTTCCATTACTACTACTTATGTAGAGTAATATAAAAAGCTTTTTAAATACCTAAAACCCTGATTTGATTATGAAAATACCTAAAAAGACAAATAGATATTGTCCATATTGTAAGCAAAAAACAGAACATAAGATTAAATCAATCTCTACAGGAGGTAAAAGAGGAACTCTGACTAGAGGAGGTATAGCAAGAGCTAAATTAAGGGGGCGGGGAAGAGGAATAGGTAATAAAGGACGATGGGGATCTAGACCACCAAACCCCCAGCATAAAAGAAAATCCAAAACAACTAAAAAGACTAACATCATGTATACTTGCCAGACTTGTAAAAAGTCTCACTATCAGAAAAAAGGCAAGAGAACATCGCGTTTAGTTCAAGAATAAAAATAATAAAATGGCAATAGCAAAAAGAAAAAAACGGTTTCATGATGTAGAAATGCCAATACTGAATAAAACAACTCAGTTATTTGGTTATGATTTGAAAGACATAGAAGGAAGAATAATAAAATATGATTTAACAAGAATACTAAAAGGGAAAAACTCTCTTTTAGATTTAGATGTTGTTATAGAAAATAAGGGAGAAAAAGAAAAAGCTACTTCAGAACCAAGAAAATTCAGGATATTACCTTCTTTTATAAAAAGGATGGTAAGAAATAGGACTTCTTATGTTGAAGATTCTTTTGTTGCAGACTGTAAAGATGCTACATTAGTGATAAAACCATTTCTTATTGCAAGAAGAAAAGTTTCAAACTCTGTTAAAAGAGCTCTTAGAAAAGAAGCAAGAAAAGAAATACAGGAATATATAAAGAAAATGCCTTATAAAGCAATTTTTGAAGACATGTTAAGAAATAAACTACAAAAAGAATTAAGCATAAAACTAAAAAAAATATACCCTCTTTCTTTATGTGAGATAAGAGCTTTAGAAGTGAAAGAAAAGAACAAGCAAACAGAAAATAAAAAAGAGACTGAAAAAAAGGAAACCCAGTAAAGTAAATTTGGGCTTTAGTATCTGTATTCATAATAAAAAATGTGGTGGTATATTATAATTTTAATTTCAGCATTGTTCTTAGGACTTTCAGATGTGTATAGAAAAAAGGTCCTTACTAAAGAGCATACAATGCAGTTTGTTACAGCATTTATGACTTTTTTATTTATTTTGTCTTTAACTTTTGTATGGAAAGTAGATTTTTCAATAAGTTTTGGACAGTTTTCTTTTATTGCACTTAAATCAGTGTTAATACTTACAGCTTTTATAATGATTATGAAGGCATTAAAACATACAGAGATTTCTAAAACAGCCCCATTAAGAAATTTAAGCATAATTTTTGTTGTTTTGTTAAGTATATTCATATTAGGAGAGAGTGTTAGTTTAAAGGGTTATTTAGGAATAATTGCCTTACTAATAGGAACATATTTAGTAGAAGTAAACCCAAAATTAAAACATCATTTTCATCCTT
>DATFJM010000080.1:0-3524 GCA_035269225.1 Candidatus Nanoarchaeia archaeon | reverse complement strand
TTCAGGGACATAAATTCCATTTTTATATATCCACATTTCTGATTTATTATCATCTTTTGTTGTATAAATATGATAATTATTTTTTATATAATCAACTATTTCTTCTGTTGCCTCTCCAAATTTTTTATCTTTAATTAAACTCAAAAAAGAACTCTTAATTTCTTCTTTTTCATACTCTTGGTTTTTTCTAATTTCTTCAAGATATTTTTTTCTGTTTTCTTCTAATTCTTCTTTTAATCCTCCCAAATTTGCAAGATATTCTAAAGATTCTTTAAAATCACAATTTTTATACTCTTTAACAAAACTAAATATATTCCAAGAACCATCACAATGAAAACAATGTCCTGTTTCCCAATTATAACCTAAACATTTTCCTCCTTTTGAAGAATGAAAAGGACATTTTGTTGGATTTCTAGATGTATCTAATCCAAAAGAACTTAAAACTTCTTCAAAACTAATATTGCTTTTTATCTTATCTAAAAAATCATCTGTTAAATTCACCCTTGGTTTCTCAAATTGTTTTTTTTCCTTTTGAGGTTTTTTGTTATAAGGTTTTATTAAAGCTTCTACTTCAGAATAAGGAATATAAGCTATTTCAGAATTATCAATAATTTCATATTTATTTCCATTCGGATGTATTGAATTGGGAGCTATTGCTTGTTTTCCTTCTCCCTGAACATCAGCAAGGGTATCCATATCTTCAGTAAATATTTTAAAGCTTTCAGCTTTATCAGAAAAATAATATTTATGATGTAATCCACTTCCTGTTTTAACTGTAAATGTTTGTGGAAGTTGTTTTTCTAATTTATCCTGAAGTTCTTTATTATCAAAATCAACTATTATAAGATTCTTTTTTCCTCCAGCAATAATTCCATAATTTCCATTATTTTTTAAATGTTGATTCAATTGATAATTATCATATTTTATATATTTATTTTGCCAATTAGATTCAAAAGGTCTTTTACCTCCTTTTTCTACAAGCACAAATCTTATTTCATCTTTTTTGAGTTTACTTGGAATTTCTATCCCCATCTTCAAAAACCTCTTCTTTTACTTGTTGAGCAATTTTTCTTAGTTCTTTTTTGATATTTTTATCAAGCCTAGCAATTTCTCTCATCCATAAATGTTTTTCAGAAGAAAGTTCTTCAGGAGAGATTTCTTCACCTAAATAATCTAAACACCTCATTAAAATTTTCATCTCGTATTCATGATGATGTTCTTTACATAAACAATGCCTCCCATGTTTGTCTGCATATTGTTTTCTCTCTCCCCTATTTTCTCCAGAAAAAAGGTATTTTGGTATGTCGTGGCTTTCTTCAAGATTTTTTTCATAATGTTCTTTTCCATCCCAATCACAATAATTAGTAAAATCTTCTTTCATTCTCCCTCCTCTTTTAATTTACTTATTTCAGAATTAACAAACATTACTTTCTTTCCAAATTTGTCTAAAATAGTAATAAAAATTAATCCAGTTTTTTCTTCAGAAGAAGTATCTACATCAATAACTTTTCCAGAATAAACAGCTTTTGATTTAAGCTGAACAAAAATTCTCTTACCTATCCAATCATTCCAATCCATATTGTTTTATATAAAATGTTTAATTTTTAAAAACATTTAGATTATTTTTATAATAGTAACAAAAATAAATTATTAAATAAGGGTAACAAATGTTTATAAATATTTTAATCTTTAAAATATTAAATAAAATGAAAAACAAAAAAATAACTATTGATATTGAAACAACAGGATTAAATCCTTGGAAGTTCCAATTAACTTGTATTGGAGCAAAGGATAATTCTGGAAAAAATCACTTTTTAGAAAGTTTAAAAGACAGAACTGAAAAACAATTAATAACTGATTTTAGAGATTGGTTATATGAGAGATATAAAGAGTGTGATGAGAAAGTAACATTTGTTCTTGTTTCACATAATGGACTGAAATTTGATTTTCCTTTTATTTTAACAAGAGCTTTATTAAATGATTTGAAATTAGATGCTAATTCAGAAATTCTACTTAATTCTGAAAATCAAGATTCAATTACTATAACTAAAGGCTGGATTAAACTAGATGAGTATGCACAAATATATGGATTACCTCATAAAACAGGAAATGGAAGAAGAGCCATTGAACTGTATAAAAATGGAAACTTTGAAGAATTAGAAAAATATTGTTGGCAGGATGTTTTAATTACAGAAAAAGTAAATCAAAAATTAATTGAACATGGAGTAAAATTTACTAATTAGACTCAATCCTCTCCTAGGGAGGAAGAAGAAGTAAATAGAAAAGGAGAAATGTAGAATGGAAGAACAAACAAATTTTGGACAAATCGGAATTGGAACCAAAGAGTCTCAATCTCTTGAGGCTAAGCCTGTTGAAATAACAGGTTATAGAGTGGACCCTGTTCCTAAAGAAGATTTGAAAGATAACCAAGGAAATGTAAAAACCACTAAAGGTCACTATGGGAATAAAGTTGTTTTGATAGCAAAACATCCAGATAGAGATGAACCCTTGGAATTGTCTAAGACCAGATATCTAAAAGCAGATAAGGTAACAACTTCAGGTCTTTGGTTTAACAAAGACGATGATGGACTTATCCCTAAAAACTCTGCACTTGCTGAAACAATGAGGAAATATAGTGTAGATATTTTGGATAATTTTACTGGAAAGACAATTCAGACAGATTTTGATAACAATTACCTTGTTGTAAAATCTTATTAATTATCTAGGGGGCATTAAGTCCCCTTTTTTTATTTTTTTTCTGCGAACTATACCCCTCAATTTTGTATTAACTTAGGTAATCTAAGTTAAGAATATAAATTATTTTAAAAAAATATTAAGCCCTCAAAAAATTAAAGAGGGAAATAAAAAAATTATCTACCAAGAACATTACCTTCTAACCATTCTCTAATTGCTGGATTGAATGCTACTGCAGCAAACAATGCTAATACAAAGAATACTGTAATTAGATTTGCAATACTTCTTGAACCAGAATCTACATTATATCCAAAAGGACAATATTCGTAGTCTGTTAGGACTTCTTCTCCCATGGTAGCTTTCTCTGTGTCTGAAGTGTTTAACATCTGGATTACACCTTCATCTTCATGTAAGACATAATCTGTGTCTTCTGTTAATTCTACATCTGTAGAATTTGTTACAGTAACTCCAGATAGATAACATTGAGGTTCACTTGATTTCCAGTCATCAGAACCATACCAATTAGAGACAGTTATATTACAATCAGGGTTAGATTCATTAACCTCTCCTCCAGCAGTAAAACAACCATTAGATGTTAGGTTGTCTGTCTCGTTTGTTACAGAGTTCTTTGAAGTCATCTTGCTTTCTTGGTCTGCAATAGCAGTTACAAAAACTACTCCTACAACAATCAAGATAAAAAGCATCAAGATAACTCCAAGTCTTCCACCCATCATTTGTCCTCTCTTGTTCTTTTTTAGTCTAGACTTATTATACATCTCCTTTCACCTCCTTAAACATGAATTTGACTATCCTAGTAACCATTTTTTTGC
>DATFJM010000079.1:0-16675 GCA_035269225.1 Candidatus Nanoarchaeia archaeon | reverse complement strand
TCCAAGAACCTCTATGTTAACATCCAAAATTTTTCCCAACTTCTCCCGAGAATAAGGGAAATCAACAGTATAACTTTCCAAGTAAACTTTCTCACAATTACCAACAGTCTCTAAACCTTCTAAACTAATTCCTTTCTCATTTAATCCAAGCCCAATCAAGTATAACATAATAAAGACTATCATTAGTAGTTTTTAGATTTATCCATAAACTTATATAATCCAATAACCTCTATTTCTAAGTAAAAACCTAAAACATTCTCAAAGAGAAAATTTATAAATAAGTAGTTCCTTTTAAAATATGCTTCTGGAGGAAATATATGGAAGAAATAATACAAGAAAAGATAAGTGCAGACCATCTGCTGTATGTAAGTTTAAAGTATACCAAGACTTGCGACGTAATAATGAATCTTCTTTTACGTTGGAGAGGGATGATAGAAACAAGCATAGATTCTATTCTAAGACATGCCCAAAAAAAAGGGGAAATAAAAGAAATTCCAAAAGATGCTGTTCATAAGATAGTTGAGTCTGAAAAACTCTTCAAAGATGAAAAAAATTTTCTAAAAGTAATTGATTTTTACAGGATGTTAAGAAAACTGGAAAAACTAAAAAAAGAGAGAAGAGGGGAATTCAGAAAAAATGTTGCATTAAAATTACAATATCAAGGAAAAGAAGTGGAAATAAATTTAGATAAATTAAAAGAATATTCTGATATGCTCGAAAAGTTTATAAGTACTACTAAACAATTTTTATTATCATAAATTCTATAAAAGAATAAGTTAAAAATGAAAAAAATCATTGTCATCTCTTCTGGTAAGGGTGGTGTTGGAAAAACAACCACTGCTGTTAATTTAGGTGCTGCTATGAATCACTTTGGAAAAGATGTTGTTATTGTTGATGGAAATCTTTCTACACCCAATATTGGAATACATCTAAATTCTCCTGAGGTTCCTATAAGTTTAAATGATGTCTTAAAAAAAAGAGCTGAATTAAACGAAGCTATATATCAGCATCATTCAGGATTAAAAATAATCCCTTCATCCTTGTCTATAAAAGAACTAAAAAAGACAAAACTGAAAAGATTAAAAGAACTAAAAAAAGAACTTAACAAGCTTTCTGAACACATAATAATTGATTCTGCTGCAGGTTTGGGGGAAGAAGCAATATCTGCAATAGAAATGGCTGATGAGCTAATTTTAGTCACAAATCCTGAAATGCCAGCTATAACCGATGCATTAAAAACAATTAAATTAGCAGAACAGCAAAAAATACCAGTTACAGGGGTCATTGTTACAAGAGTGAGACAGGACAAAATAGAATTACAACCAGAAACAGTAAAAGAAATGTTGGAAGTCCCTGTAATGGGAATGATTCCTGAAGACATTACAATAAAAAAGGCAGTCAATGAAAAGAATTCTGTTATTCATACTCATCCCAGATCAAAACCCGCACGAGCTTATAAAGAAATTGCAGCAAGATTATTTGACATTGAATATGATTCAAGAAAAGAAAGACCTTCTTTTTTGAAAAGGATTTTTAAAAAAGAAAAATAAATTAAAAAATAACTAATTAACTAATCTTTGCTCCTGATTCTATATCTTTTTCAGGAGCCAATAATATAACTTTTTCATGATTTTCTGTAGAGGCAGCCAAAACCATTCCCTGACTTTCAACCCCCTTAAGTTTCTTTGGCTCTAGATTAGAAAAGTAAACAATTTTCTTACCCTCTAAATCTTCTTTAGAATAATGAGGTTTCAATCCAGCTGCAACAGTTCTTTTACCTAATTCACCTACATCTAAATTAATTTTATATAATTTATCTGCTCCTTCTATATCCTCAACTGATTTTATTTCTGCAACTCTTAAATCCAGTTTCTGCCATTCACTGAAATCAACTTTTGCAACTCCTTCTTCTACCATATTAATCCCAGATTTTTGAGTTTTATTAACTTTTTCCTTTTCTTTATTTTCTTTTAAAAACTCTTGCTTGTCTATTTTATTGAATAAGACTCCTTTTTTCTCTACTTTTGAATTTTCATCAAAATTTTCTTCAAAATAATTCAAACTCTCCTTGCCGATTTTAATATCTTCAAATTGATCTGCGATTTTTTCACAAGTTCCAGGAATAAACGGCCACAACAAAATTGAAACTTTCTTTATAGAGTCTGCAACTTCATACAAAATTTTTCCTGCCTCCTCTTCATTAAGTTCCCAGGGTTTATTATCCTGAATATATTCATTACACTTGTCAATAAAAGAGAAAATTCCATTGAGTGCCTTATCAAAGCCATAGTTATCCATTTTATTTTTTATATCTTCTATCTCTAAATTAACAATAAGATTGTTTTCTTTTTTCTTCAATCCTTTTTTCTGTATTAAACCCGCTGTTCTTGAAATCAAATTTCCAAGTTTATTAGCTAATTCATTATTATGTCTTTCTATTAAAAACTCTTCAGAAAAATCCCCATCATCCCCTGATGCAAAAGGAAACTGTCTTAAACAAAAATACCTCACAGAATCTGCCCCATACTTTTCTGAAAGCTTAACAGGAGAAACTGTTTTTCCTGATGACTTTGAAATTTTTTGTTTATCAAAAGACAAAAAACCATGATTAAATGTACTTTTAGGTAATTCGTATCCAGCAGATTTTAACATTGCAGGCCAGTAAACACAATGAAACCAAGTATTGTCTTTTCCTAATAAATGTAAGTTAGCAGGCCAAAATTCTTGGTTTTTTCCTGAACCAGAAAGATAATTAATCAATGCATCAAACCAAACATAAACCACATGATCTTTATCTAAAGGAAAAGGAATTCCCCAATCAAAATTAGTTCTTGTTATACTAAAGTCTCTTAAACCTTCTTTAACTCTATTCTTTATCTCATTTCTTCTGCTTTTTGGTAATACAAATTCTGGATTTTTTTCATATAAATCAAGTAAAAAACCCTGATATTTGCTTAATCTAAAAAAATAACTTTCTTCTTTCATTTTTTCCAATGGTTTTTTATGAACAGGACATTTCAAATCAGGACAATCTTTTTTAGTATAATAAGCTTCACAATCAACACAATAATAACCTTCATATTCTCCCTTATAAATATCTCCTGATTTATCACATTTATTTATAAATTCCCTAACAAAATCTTCATGGTCTTTATCTGTTGTTCTTATAAATCTGTCATAATCAAGATTCAGGCTTTTCCATGCTTTCTTAAATTTCTCAGAAACCTCATTAACAAAATTCTTTGGATTTTTTTCTGCTTTTTTTGCAGCTTTTTGAACTTTTTTACCATGTTCATCTGTTCCTGTGACAAATCTTACATTTTTCCCAATAACTTTATTCCATCTTGCAAGAACATCTGCAATTATTTTTTGATAAGCATGGCCTATGTGAGGTTCTGAATTAACATAATCTATTGCAGTTGTAACATAAAATTTATTGTCTTTGTTCATAGTCAATTAATAAGTAAGAAATATAAAAACTTAACTCTTATTTATTTTGATTATATATTCTTGAAACATAATCTTCAATACTTGAACTCCCGCCCATTTTCTCTCTTAAATTCTTGTCTTTTATCCTTCTGGCTTTGTCTGGTTCTATTTTTTGCCAATTAATATAATCTGGAGAAGTCCTTGATTTAACACTTGTAAAAACATATTTCCTATTTTCATTGGAATTATCTTCTAAAAAGGGTCTTACAAATTCAATTCCCCCACCAAACTTATTTAGATTTTCAAAAATGTCCTTTTTTCTTGAATCTCTATAATTTTTATCTCCTAAGAAAACAAAATGATACAAAACCATTTCATCCAAAACCTCATAATTCCATCTTATATGATTGTCTTTTCTTGAAATCCCTTTTGGAAAATATTTTTCTAACATTTATATATTAAAGAGAGATTATTTAAAACATTTTATATTCTAAAAACAATAAAAACCAAAAAAAGAAAGATAAAAAAATATTTAAAAAGAAGAATAATATATATTAATGAAGACCAATTCTAAATATATAATTTGGAGGCAATATGTTAAGAAAAAAATCATGTCCAAAATGCGGAAAGAAGATAAATCAAAAAGATAATTTTTGTTCTAATTGTGGATCTTCTCTCAAGGATCCTGCAAAAAAACAAAAAGAGTGGGGCTTATTAGGAAGCGATGATTCTACTAATTTAGATTCTAATCAAAATACAATGGGGGGAGGTTTAATTGAAAAAATGATTGGAGGTGTTGCTAAAATGTTAGAAAAAGAAATGCAAAAAGAACTAAAAAACAACTCAAATAATACAAACTTGCAAGATAATATTAATCAAGAAAAAAATCTTCCAAATAATTTCAAATTAATGATTAATGGTAAGGAGATAAATCTTGGAGATAAAAAACAAACAAAACAAGAAAAAGAAAATAAACAAAAAGAACTAACACAAAAAGACCTTCCTTTAAATAAACTTTCAGGTTTTGCAGGAAATAATAAAAAAGAACCTTCAACATCTGTTAAAAGATTCTCTGATAAAATTCTTTATGAAATTAATCTTCCAGGAATTGAATCTCAAAAAGAATTATCAATAACAAAATTGGAAAATAGTATTGAAGTGAGAGCAAAATCAAAAAATAATTCTTATTTTAAAGTTATTCCAATAGATTCTCCAATAACAGGATATAATTTCACAAAGGGAAAGCTTTCTTTAGAATTTAGTGAGTAATTATAACTTAATAAAAATGACAATGATTTAAAATTGATGATAGTGTTAAGACTCTTTTTCTTTCACATTAGAACTATCTAGTATTTTATATTTTTTTACCCAAGAGTCATTTGAATTTTCTATTAAAATCAATGCTTCATCTTTCTCCAAATTACCGGGACTAATAGTAAATCTATCTTCTAAATTATTGTTGTCATAAAAAGGACCTACCCCAAAATCACCAACTCTTGTTTTATAACTATTAACATTAACATATTTACCAAAAATATCATCTAAACTTTTAGATTTAAAAAATCTGCTTCTTTACTATCATCTGAAATATCTACCAATATATTTCTAAAAACACCTTCATTAAATTTTGCTCTTTTATACATTTCATTAATATGCTCAGGACTCATCCAGGATAAAAACATGGGCATTAGTGTTATTTTATTTTGAAAGAAACATTATATAAAATTTTTATACTTCATCCTATAAATATCAAGAATAAGTAGCTTTCATCTTTTCTAATTGGCTTTTAAGATTTTTAGCTTTTTCTTTATCATCAAAGATTTTTTCAAAAAATCTCTCAGAAGCTTCTAAAATCTTTCCAAAGTCCCCTGATTCTTCAGCTAATTTTGCAATTTCTGCATCTTGTAAGGTTGTTTTAGACAAAACTCTCCACCCCTTTATAGAAGCCTGAACATTAGGATTATCAAAATCCAAAGCCTTACAAACATTTTCCTGTAATAAAACATCATCACAAGTGTATTCATCAAGAAAACTTTTAGATCTTTTTAAATTAAAATTTGTATAGTCTTTTATAACTAAATCAGTTTCTCTTTCCACCCCAGAGGTTATTTCTTTTAATCTTATCTTTATTAATGTAGCTTCAGAACCAAGCTCAATTGAATATTTTTTAAGGTCTTCTGAAATTTTCTGTATTAAATAACCTTTTTGTATAACATTTATTGCCTGTTTTAAACCAAAATTCTTTTTTAATTCTGAACCAGTTAATTTTTCAACATTTTTATCAAACAAATCCCTTTGTTTTTCTAATAATTGCATATGCTCATTAGCTCTTCTTAATAATTCTCCTGTATCAATTAGGGTATATCGTATGTTTTTATAAAATAAAGTAATCTGGTGTCTTCTTTCAGAAATTGCTATTGCAAGGGTTCCTGCTTGTTTTGCTGTCCTTTCTGCTGCCTTATGCCTTGTTCCTGTTTCAGAAGTCTTAAGGTTGCTATCAGGAGTTAATAAAACATTTGCATAAGAAATACTTTTTAAATCACTGCTCAAGATAATTGCCCCGTCCATTTTTGATAATTCCATTAGTTTCTGTGGTGTAAAAGTAGCATTAATCTCAAATCCTCCCTCAAATATTTTAGAAACATTCTTGTTTTCTACCACAATTAACGCCCCTTTTCCTATTCTCAAAGCACCGTTTAGAGCTGTCCTAAAATTAGTACCAGGGGCCACAGTTCTTAAAACTGAAAAAAACTCATCTTCAGTCACAAACTTTTCTTTTGATTCTTCTAATATGTGTTTTTGTATTTCTTTTGCCATACAATAACAAAAACCCCATATATTAAATATTTATTTGTTTTTTAAAGAAATAATAAGAAAAAAATCAATTATTTTAATAGAAAATCAAAAAATAATGCAACAGAAAAACTTTAAATAACACTTTTCTCTAGATTTTAAGTAATAAGGCTGTAGCTCTGTGGAAAATCCTTATTTTAAGGAAAGTTCCATTACAGGAACAGCTAAATACATGAGGCTGTAGCTCAGTCTGGTTAGAGCGCTGCTCTGATAAGGCAGAGGCCCTCGGTTCAAATCCGAGCAGCCTCATTTTTCTTTTTTTTGGATTTGAACATGGTTTATTGTGGATTTCTGAATTTATGAAGAAATACGCAATAGATTGAATATCTTTGATATAAGGCCCAATCCGAGAGTTTGCGGAAGTGAAAAAAATTATCACCAATAACAGCTTCCGAAAACTTGAGCAGAGCAGCCTCATTTATTTTTCTTTTTTCGGATTTGAATAATAAACAACAATAATTATTATATAATTAAAATCCTATTAATAGTGATGTGGCAATACCTAAAAGACATCATGAAATATTCTTTAATTATATCTTTGCTATTTACACCTATAAAAGAACCTGATAAATCAAAGATAGGTCCTCTTACTCTAAAAAACAAATCTAAGAAATTATTTGTAAATCTTGATGATGGTTCTTATTATAAAACCCAAAAAAGTGAAAAACAAGGAATAGAAGACCTTGTAAAAGAATCAAAAAAACAGGATTATGAAGAAGCCTGGATATATCTTCCCAAAAATAAAACATGGTATGAAATAGGCAAGGAATCTGAAAAAGAAGAAACAGATTCTTTAACAAAATACAGAGTAAAAAGAAATGAAAATTTGTTAAAAGAAATTATTAAAAAACAAAAACCAGATTCAATAATATTTTATCATATACACCCTTATTTTAAGTACTCCAAGCTCCCTTCTAATAAAGATATAGAAACAATGATACAAACAACATTAGAAAAAGAAAACAAATACATAAAACATAAAATAGTTTCTGGAGATACAATAACTGAATATTCTTTAACAAAAAAAGGAATAAATTATTTTAAAAACAAAAAAACAAAAATTTTAGAAAAAACAAACGAAAATTTCCAAAGAGACATTAATGGAAATATGAAATATAATCCCTCTTTTTTAGACATAAAAATAAAAAACACTAAAGAACTGAAATAAAATAATATACCCCAAGCTTTTTAAATCCATTTTATATGAATATTTTATGGTAAAGGGATTATATCAATATTTAAGGGAAGCATGGAAAAAACCAGATAGTGAAACCCAGAGAAAAAGAATGATTGACTGGAGAAAATCTGGAACATTTACAAAAGTAGACAAGCCTCTAAGACTTGATAAAGCAAAAAATCTTGGATATAAAGACAAAAAAGGTTTTGTTGTTGTAAGGGTTAAAATTGGGAGAGGAGGTCATAAAAAACCAAGACCTAATAAAGGGAGAAGGAGTAAAAGATTACATAATAGAAAAAACCTAAAAATGTCTTACAAATGGATTGCAGAACAAAGGGCTGATAAAAAATATACTAATTTAGAAGTTTTAAATTCTTATTTAATAGGAAAAGATGGAAAACAATATTTTTATGAGGTTCTTTTAGTTGATCCTAATAAAAAAGAAATCCAAAATGACAAAGATGTTAAATGGGTTTGTAATTCAAAAAACCAAAAAAGAGCAATAAGAGGATTAACATCTTCAGGAAAAAAATCAAGGGGATTAAAATCTAAAGATCCCCAAAACAAAAACAGGCCTTCTGTAAGAGCTGGAAAAAGAAGAGGAAAATAATCAATGAAATCTCTGGAAAATCTACAAGAAAAAGATTATATTGCTTTTGGATTTAATTATGATAATAAAGAGCCTTCTGAAATAATTGTAAGTAATATAACAAAAATATATAAAAACAAGGTTTTAACTCATTTTTTATATGGTCACAAAAGTCTTTCTGAATATATTAAAAAACAAGACATCCTTGCAATAGGAAATCCCAGAGGGGAAGGGAAGATAAAAGGATGGACTGGAAATTATGATATTCTAAAACCAGAAAGAATAAAGGAAATTCTTAAAGAAAATACATAAACTTTTTAATAAAAATTAATTTAATATTTTTTATGGAATTTTTAAAACATATACATATTAAAAAATTCTTTCAAAACAAAGAACTTAAACACTTCTATATTACAGTGATGCTTATTAATTTTGGAATTGCATTAATAAGTATTTTTGTTCCAATTTATTTATATAAAATAGGTTATCCGATCTATCAAATAGCTTTATTCTATGCTTTAACTGCAATCTATTTTGTGGTTCTTGCTTATCCCTCTTCAAAAATTATTTCTCAGTTAGGGATAAAACATTCAATATTGATTGCTACTCCTTTTATAATTTTATTTTTCCTTGGACTTAATTTTATTGAAAAATTTCCTTTGTTATTTTTTATAATCCCTCTCTTTGATGCTTTAAATAAAATATTCTATTGGAACGGATATCATCTATTCTTCTTTTTACATTCAGATAAAAAGAAAAGAGGTAGGGAGATGTCTATAATACAAATAATTTCTTTCTTATCAATGGCGATTGCTCCTTTTATTGGAGGTCTAATTGCAAAAGAAACAACTACCTTATTATTTTCAATAGGGAGTTTGTTTGTTCTTATTGGAGTATTTCCTTTGTTTTTAACAAAAGAAAATTACTGTCCTAAAAAATTCAATTTTAAAAAATTCATTAAAGATTTCTTTTCAAAAAAAGAGAAAAGAGATATCCTAAGTTTCTCAGGATATGCAACAGAATCAATAATAGAAAGAACAATATGGCCTATATTCCTTATAATTATTCTTGGGACTTATGAAAAAACAGGTGCAATTGTTTCAATAACAACTTTCTTATCTGTAATAGGGTTATATTTTTCAGGGAAACTTTCAGATAAATATAATAAAAGAAAACTTGTAAAATTATGGACCGGAATACATGCAATTTCCTGGATTGGAAGAATATTTTCAAATAATGCTCTAAAGATAACTATTGTAGATTCCTATAAAAAGATAACAAACAAATTCCTCCACATTCCATGGATAACCCAAATATATAAACTAGCAAACAAAAGAGATTATTTTGAGTTTATTCTTTTTGAGCACATTGTTTTTTACTCTATAAGAGCACTTTTATTACCTCTAATTGCACTAATTTTTTATCTGGATTTTTATCCATTTATAATCTCATTTTCAATAGCAGCAATAGCAAGCCTATTATATCCTTTTATAAATAAAAAATAAAGACCAAGGATGATGGCTCTAGCCCCACTTCTTCAAAAGATATTTAAATCAAAAGTATTTTTTATTATTACAATGTTATCAAAAAGCCCAGTAGATCTGGACAAAGTTAATGAAGAAGACATTGATAAGGAAATCCTTAGATGGGGAATTATGGCAGAGCTTGATGCTATTAATTTCTATGAACAAATGGCTGAAAAAGCTAAAGACCCTTATGTCAAGAAAGTGATGTTAGAGGTTGCAAAAGAAGAAAAAGAACATGTAGGGGAATTCCAATCAATGCTCTTTGACAAAGACAAAGAACAGGTTGAAGAATATGAAGAAGGAAAAAAAGAAGTTGAAGAAATGAAATCTGAATCTTCTGAATAAACTTTGTTTAAATAAAATAAATGAATTAAAAAAACCATTTATCTTACAAAATGGAAAAAACACTAAACAACCTAATAAAAGCATATATAGGGGAGAGTCAGGCCAGAAACAGATATACATTTTATTCTAAGGTAGCTAAAAAAGAAGGTTATGTGCAAGTTTCTGAAGAATTTTTAAAAACTGCTGAACAAGAAAAAGTTCATGCTAAAAGATTATTTGAACATATTCAGGAATTAAAAAAGAAATTAAACAAAAATAAGGACTCTGAAATAACTGTTGAAGCTCTTGCTCCTACAACATATGGAACTACAGAAGAAAATCTCCAAGCAGCAATAAATGGAGAACATTATGAAAATTCTGAGATGTATCCTGAATTTGCAAAAACTGCTGAAGAAGAAAACCTTAGCCACATAGCAATAAGATTAAAATCAATAGCAAAAGCAGAAGAACATCATGAAGAAAGATATCAAAAACTTCTAAAACATGTTAAAGACAAAACTTATTTTTCCCGAAAGACAGAAGTAGTTTGGGTATGTATGGAATGTGGTTATATCTATAAAGGAAAAAAAGCTCCGGAAAAATGTCCTTCTTGCGATCATCCGAAATCATATTACAAAATAAAATCTGAAGAATATTAAAGTTCTTTATCTTTTAATTTTATTGTATCATCAATTATTCTTTTCATGACTTTTACAGCTAAGACAGGGTTTTTACCTATTGCTGTTTCTTCAGATAACATTAAAGCATCAGAACCATCTAAAACAGCATTTGCAATATCACTAACTTCTGAACCTTCAGGGATTTTTGAATCCATAAGAGACATTAACATTTCAGTAGCAGTTATAACCATTCTATTATTCTTTAAACACTCTTTAATTATCAACTTCTGATAAGTAGGAACTTTTGAATAAGAAATATTTTTTCCAAGATCTCCTCTAGCAATCATTACCCCATCACTAACCTTTATTAGTTTTTTTACATTTGCTATTCCTTTTTTTGTCTCTATCTTAGAAATTATCTTAACTCCTGTCCTCTTTTTAATTTTTTTTATTCTCTCTGTAGAGCTTGCATAAGACACAGCAACATAATCTGGTTTTATATTATTTACAACATTCAAATATTTGTCACTCTTAATATCAATTAATAAATTACAATTTATTTTCCTTATTTTATTAGAATTTTCTCTTATCTCCTTTTCTGAAGCATGTTTAGTGTTTATTCTTGCTATATCCATTCCTGATTTTTTCATATTTCTTAATGTAGAAAGATTAAAACATGAAGGGCCTATTGTGGAAATTATCATCCTCTTTTTTACTTCCATAACAAAAATAGACATTTATTATTTAATAATGTTATGAAAAGTTTAAATAATCCTATATCCTTAATACAATAAACTAAAAAACAAATAAAAAATAATACAAACTAAAAAATGACAAAGAAAAAACAAATATGGAAATGTGAGATTTGTGGAAATATTGTAGAAATTTTACATGAAGGTGCTGACTCTCTGGTTTGCTGTAACCAACCAATGAAATTGCAGGAAGAAAAAGACTCTAAAGACAGTGCAGAAAAAGGGAATGAAAAACATGTTCCTGTTATAGAAAAAAACGAAAAAGGAATAAAAGTTACTGTAGGGGTGGATGAACATCCAATGGAAGAGGAGCATTATATTGAGTGGATTGAAATTTCAACAGATAAGGGTTCAAGTAAAAAATTCTTAAAACCAAAACAAAAACCAGAAGCTTTCTTTCCAATAAAAATTGATCCTGCAAAAGAGGAAATAAAAGCAAGAGAATATTGCAATGTTCATGGATTATGGAAATCTAATAACAAATAATATTCTAAAAATGAAAACTATTAAAAATCCTTTTTTCTTTTATCAAATAATATGGAATTAGATTTTAGCATTTATAGACTTCTTGGGATTTTAGGTCTTTTAGGAATTATTATAGGAAATATTTTTATTTCTAGTAAAAAACAAAAACTGAAAAGATATGTTTACCCTTTATTGCTTTTTGGAGGGATTTGTTTAGAAATTTACAGTATTTATATTCAAGACATAATATTTATAATACTTCAATTAGTTTTTATAATAGTTGCGATTTATGGTTTTATATATTATAAAAACAACAAAAAAAGAGGCAAAAATGAAATATCAAAAACTAGCTAAGTTATATGAAAAACTAGAATCTACAACTAAAAGACTTAAAAAAATAGATTATCTCTCAGATTTTTTACAGGAATTACCAGAAGAAGATAAAGAAGTTTTATATCTTATATTAGGTGAAGTTTATCCTGCTTATGATGAAAGGAGAATTGGAATAAGTGAGAAACTTGCAATAAGAGCTTTGGGAAAAGCAACAGGAAATAATAAAGAAAAAATAGTAAATGAATGGAAAAAAAAGGGGGATTTAGGTCAAGTTGCTGAAAAATTCACAAAAACAAAAAAACAGTCAACACTAGGAGAAAGAACACTCACAACAGAAAAAGTAGTCAAAAATCTAAGGAAACTTCCTGCATTAGAAGGTCAAGGAACAATTGATAGAAAAATATCTATAGCAACAGAATTATTTACTTCTGCTAAACCTCTTGAAGCGCTATATCTTATGAGAACACTGATAGGAGATTTAAGAATAGGTGTTCAGGAAAGTACAATAAGAGATGCCATGGCAAGAGCTTTTTTCAAAAGTAGTGAGGAAGATGAGAAAGAAGAAGCATCCAAAGCAATACAAAAAGCAATAGACAATGCCAACGATATTGCAAAAGTTTTTGAAACTGCAAAAAAAGGAAAAATAAGATATTTGAAAAATATAAAATTAGAAGTAGGAAAACCAATAAAAGCCATGTTAGCACAAAAAGTTAATAATGTAGAAGAGGGATTTGACTCTTTGGGGACTCCTTGTGCAGTAGAATATAAATATGATGGATTTAGATTAATAATACATAAAAAAGACAACAAAGTGTGGTTATTCACAAGAAGGCTTGAAAATGTCACAAAACAATTTCCTGAAGTAGAAGAATATGTGAAAAAACATGTAAAAGGAGAATCTTTTATACTTGATTCAGAAGCTGTAGGGTATGATAAAAAAACTAAAGAATACAAACCTTTTCAGGAAATAAGTCAAAGAATAAAAAGAAAACATAATATTAAAGAATTACAAAACAAACTTCCTATTGAAATAAATGTGTTTGATATTATATACTATAATGGGGAGTCTTATCTAGACAAGTCCTTTAAAACAAGAACAGATCTTTTAAAAAAAATAATAAAACAAGAAAAATACAAAATAATAAAATCAAAACAAATAATAACTTCTGAATCAAAAGATGCAAAAGAATTCTATAAAAAAGCTTTAAAAGATAATCAAGAAGGAATCATGATGAAAAATCTTCATGCCAAATATCAGCCTGGTTCAAGAGTAGGGCATATGTTAAAACTAAAACCAGAAGAAAGAGACCTTGATCTTGTAATAACTGGAGCAGAATATGGAACAGGTAAGCGTGGGGGATGGTTAACTAGCTTTATCATATCTTGCAAAGGAAATAAGAGAGGGGAGTATCTTGAGATCGGAAAAGTAGGGACAGGTATGAAAGAGAAAACTGATTCAAAAGCTTCAGGCCCTTCTTTCTCTGAATTAACTGAAAAAGCCAAAAAACTAATTAAAAAAGAAAAAGGAAAAAAGGTAGAAATAAAACCCCGAATTGTTGTTTCAGTAACCTACCAGGAAATACAACACTCTCCTACATATTCTTCAGGATATGCTTTAAGATTCCCAAGAATAACTCAAATAAGAGAAGACAAACCTCTTTCAGAAATTGCAGATATTGAAGAAATAGAAGAAGACTATAAAAAACAAAAAAGAAATTTTAGGTATGGTTAATAAAAAATTTCAATGAATTGAATAATAATCAAAATCCGGTTGCCACAATCCATCTTTTACAACAGAATAACCTTTTTCTCCAAGAATTTCTTTATAATATTCTAAAATTTGTTTTGTTGTATAAAAATACATATCTTTTTTCCCAGTAGTCAAATATTCAAGCAAGTTTAATGGTGCATCAGTAATTTTATCAAATCTACTTGCAGGAGGATAAATTCTTTTTGGGATTAAATTGTTCTCTGTTATATCATCTAAAAAACCTTTAACATCCTCAAAATCTCCTTTTACACGGAAATTGTATCCTGAATCTTTCTGTTTAACAGAAGTGATTTGATTATATAAATCATAAAAATATTTTAATTTTTTTCTAAAATTTTCAGAATGTTCTGAAAAAGGATTCCCATAAATTTCATCAGACCCAAAACCTAAATTTATTCTTTCTAATTTTGATTTATTCTTGTTTTTCATTTTTGCTTTTGTTCTCTTTTTTGTTTCATTGATTCATAAGCTCTTTTCCAATCTTCAAGAGTTGGTTTATATGTCTTAGAACTGTCTTCAACTCTCATTAATTCTTTAATTTTATAATCTTCAGAAAAACTTAATCCATTTGAATCCTTATCAACATAATCTAAAACTTTTTTCCTTTGTCTATGTACTTCCATATATGATTTAGCTCTTTCTCTATATGTTTTACCCTCTAAATTATTCCGTCTCTTTTCACCTTGAATAAAGGTAGCTATAAGACCAGCGAAAGCAACTAAATACATTGCTATTGCAGTATTCCAATACCCTCTGTTTGTTTCATAACCTTTCCATCCCATTGTAAAAATCCAAACAATCAAAACACTTATAAATATTAGTTGTTATATTAAATAACAACATAAATAAAAAATGGAAGAATTAAAGGGAAAATTAAACAAAGCAGGATTAACAGGAAATGAATCAAAAGTTTATTTAGAATTACTTAAACATGAAGAATTAACTGCTAATAAACTTTCTAAAAAAGCTTCTATGGATAGGACTTTAACTTACACAGTTTTAAATCATCTAATAGAAAAAGGTCTCGTTTCCTATATGATAAAGAAAAATAAAAAATTCTTCAAAGCAGAATCTCCTGAAAATTTACTTAATCCAATAAAAGAAAAAGAATTTTTTACAAAAGATTTGATTTCTCAATTAAATAAAATTCAAAAGACCTCTAAAAAAGACTATGAAATAAAAGTTTATGAAGGAAAAGAAGGCTTAAGAAATTTAATGAATTTGATTTTAAAACATAAACAATTTTTGTCTTTTGGAGGAACAGGAAGAGCATATGACCAATTATATGAAATGCAAGCTATAGTAAAAAACCTAAAAAAAAGAGAATTTTCAGGTAAAATAATTATGCAGGAAAGATACAAAAACCATGAAGTCACAAAACCAAAAGTTCTTGAAGCCCGATACACAAACATAAAAGCAGAAGCAACAACAAGTATCTTTGGGGATTATGTTTCAATACACCTAGCAAAAGAAAAACCCTTAATTATTTTAATAAAAAATAAAGACATTTCAGACTCATACAGAAATTATTTTAATTCTTTATGGGAACAATCCAAAAAATAAAAAATTCTTTAAACAATAAAAAACTATTCTATTTATGAAAAAAGAAGGAATTCAAAACTATATCTCTCTTGCAATAAAACTAATCCTTGCACTATCTATAATAAACGCAATTCAGAATGAATACTGGCATATAATGTCAACAAATATTTTACTTCTTGTTTTAATGTTTACTCCTCAAATAATAAAAAAATACAAGGTCAACATTCCTGAAGAATTTGAATGGGTTTTGCTTATTTTTGTAATAGGGACACTCTTTCTTGGAAAAATAGGAGGAATAATAATCCCCATATTTTTTGGTATTTCTATAGGTCTTATTGGGTTTATGATATTGAACATTGTTTACTCTAGTAATAAGGTTAGGAAAAACCCCTTATTTATTGTTTTATTTTCTTTTAGTTTTGCTATAACTATTGGTTTTGGTTTAGAATTTTTAAAATACTATTTAAAAATACTGCTTGGACAACAAATAAGTTTAGGAGTATACAAATATTCAATGAGAATAATGACTTATGTTATTTCAGGAGCATTACTTTCATCTATTATAGGATATTTATATATGAAAAAAGAAATAAAAGTTTTCAAAGAAATTTCAAAAAAATTTAAAAAAATAAATCCAAAAATACTCTCTGAAGAAGAAAAGAAAGAAGAAATAATCAATAGAATAAAAAAAGGGGAAAACCAAAAAACAGAATTTAAAGAAACACTTAGGTTTAATATTCATACACACCAAATAGATAAAAAAATAGAATTCAGTTCACTAAAATCCATAACAGCATTTCTTAATGCAGAAGGAGGAACTCTTTTTTTAGGTGTTTCAGATAAAGGAGAAATAAACGGCATAGAAAAAGATGGATTTGAAAATATTGATAGATTTGAATTACACCTAACAAACATAATAAAAGAAAAAATAGGGAAAAAGAACTTAGATTTAATAGGAATAGAGAATTATAAAATAAATGATAAAACAATCATTAAAATAGAATGCAAAAAGAGCAATAAACCTGTTTTTATTAAAAAAGATTCTAATGAAGAATCCTTCTATATAAGAGTTGGACCTTCAAATACAGAAATAAAAGGAAGCGAATTAATTGAATATATACAAAGAAACTTCAAAAAAATCAAAAATACCTAATTTTTTTGTATCCTTTAATAAAATAGCTCTCTCTGAAACCAAAGTCATAAAATTTTTCTTTTAAATCAATATCAAAAACACATAAATCACCTGTTTTTAAATCTGAATTTTTATAACTAAAACCCAAATAATATTCTTTTT